>NZ_JCABYM010000037.1:69198-73741 GCF_059499385.1 Limnoglobus sp.
GGTACTCCGTACCCCGCTTGACCTATTGCCCTCCCTCCCCGATCCGAGGACCGCGCGTCATGAAGCGATTGCTGCCGGTATTCGCCCTGCTCCTCGCCGTCGGGTGCGGGGACGGGCCGAAGACCTCGGACCCGAAGCCGGCGGACGCCAAGCCCGACCCGCGGATCCAGCGCGCGGGCGGGACGACGGACGCGCCAAAGGGCGGGAATTCGTCGAAGAAGATGAGCAACCTGAAGGAAAAGTAGTAGCCCCATTCGCTCCCCCGCGGACGTCGGCGAGAGACCGGTATTCGCGGGGAATTCTCTCACTTTCTCAACCCGTCCACCACTTCATCGACCGTACGGCCGGAATCCCGACCCGCGGGGTGAGGAAAAATTTATCCTTTCTTCTTGCCACCGCGGATTTCGGGTGTTAATCATAGTGTTTGACTCGCGCGTCCTAAACTGACATCTGAAATCATCCTCGCCGCGCCCGAACGGGTGCCCCCGATTTCAAGTGTCGAACTCTTCTTCCTCCTTCTCCACGCGATGTCCGAGGACAGGTACGACCCTGTTTCGTTTCTTTCATTTGTCGAGGTGCAATCCATGGTCGCACGCTTTCGTTCCCTGGGGGGCCGTCCGCGGACGGGCTTCACCCTGATCGAGTTGCTGGTCGTGATCGCGATTATCGCGATCCTGATCGGCCTGCTCCTGCCGGCGGTGCAGAAGGTCCGCGAGGCCGCGGCCCGGAGCACCTGCCAGAACAACCTCAAGCAGATCAGCCTGGCGGCGCACAACTACGAGAGCGCCAACCAGGTGCTGCCGCCCGGCTACCTCGGGCCGCTCCGGCAATGCACCGGGACGCCGGACCTGTTCTGCTCCAGCAGTCCCGCCGACGGCCAGCTGGTCGGCACGCTCGTGTTCATGCTCCCGTACGTGGAACAGGAGAACATCTACCGCGGGTTCTCCGGCATCAACCTGAACGTGAAGTCGAAAAGCCCGGCCCCGAACTCCGACTGGGTGGCCGGGAACCCCGGCTCGGCGCACTGGATCGCGAGCTTCAACCAGATCAAGACGTTCCTCTGCCCGTCCGACCCGATCCCGGTCGGCGGCACGGTGAACGGCCCGGTCCTGTTCCCGAGCGTGGAATCGGCCAACTGGCCGAGCACGACCGGCAACTCGATCGGGGCGTACTGGTTCGGCTCGCCGCAACCCACCCTGACCCTCGGCAAGACGAACTACGCCGGCGTTTCCGGGGCGCTCGGCTCGCCGGTCTCGACCTCGTCGTCGGCCGACGGCGTCGGGGCGAACCTGAACCTCTACCGCGGCATGTACACGAACCGGTCGGCCACCACGATCGTCAGCGTCGTGGACGGCACGTCGAACACCCTCGCGTTCGGCGAAGGGCTGGGCGGCACGGCCGGTCAGGGCCAGACCCGCGACTGGTTCTGGAACTGGGTATCCATCCCCGGCATGCCGACGAAGTTCGGCCTCGCCCCCGGCGGCGGCTGCCCGGACCAAGGCGCGACGTGCGGCGTGGCCGGCACGGCGCAAGGCGGCGGGTACAACTACTTCAGCAGCTTCCACACCGGCATCGTCCAGTTCGGCATGGGCGACGGGTCGGTCCGCGGGCTACGGATCGCCGGGACCGGTACCCGCCGGTTCACCCCGGCCGCGGCCGTCAGCAACCGGTCCGCGTGGTACGTTCTCCAGGCGATGGCCGGGATGGCCGACGGCACGACCGAAGACTTCTCGACGATCTCCAACTGACCCGACCGTCCCTCCCTCCGGAATAGGAACTTTCACATGAAGCAGCGATTGGCGACCCTGGCCACGTTGGTGCTGATGGCCCTGGCGGTGGGGTGCGACAGCGGGCCGAAGAACCAACCGCCGCCGGACAAGGTGCCGGCCGCGCCGGGGCCGATCGGCGGGACCGGCGGCGGCGACACCCCGAAGCCGAGCAAGGGGTCGGACAAGGGCATGGCGAAGCCGCCGAACATCGTTCAGGACTGACGCCTCATAGCTACGAACCGACGCCGGCCGGGAGGACTTCCTCCCGGCCGGTTCCATTTTCCCGCCGTCGATCACAGGTCCGCGAAGTTCCGCAGCATCGTCAGCCCGATCGCCTGACTCTTCTCCGGGTGGAACTGCGTCGCCATGACGTTGTCCCGCCACACCGCGGCCGTGAACGCGTCCGGGTAGTCGGCCGTCGCCGCCGTCACGTCCGACGCGGGTTGCGGGTAGTACCCGTGGACGAAGTACACCGCCGGCTCCGGCGGCAGCCCGCGGAACAGCGGGCAGCTCGGCTTCGTCAGCTTCAAGCTGTTCCACCCCATGTGCGGGACCTTAAGGCCGGGGACGTGCGGGAACCGGACCACGTCGCCGGTGAAGAGGTCCAGCCCGGCGTGGACGCCGTCCTCGTGGCTGCGGGCGAACAGCATCTGCATCCCGAGGCAGATGCCGAGGAACGGCCGGCCGGATCGGATGTGCGTCGTGATGACGCCCGCGAGGTCGGTTTCGCGCAGCCGGGCGATGGCGTCCTGGAACGCGCCGACGCCGGGCAGCACGACCTTCGCGGCCTCGGCGATGCGGTTCGCGTCGACCGTGACTTCCGCCGCGTGGCCGACCGACTCGAACGCCTTCTGCACGCTCCGCAGGTTCGCCATGCCGTAATCGACGATGACCAGCTTCGGTTTCATGGTGCGGTTCCCGTGGTCGCCACGGCCGGCTCCGGGCCGCGGCGGAGGAGCAGGCCGAAGACCAGGAGGCCGCCGCCGACGATGGCCGCCGTCAGCAGCAGGACCAGCGGCGAGAAGAAGAACGTCCGGCCCGCCTCGCCGACCCACGGCCACGCCACCCAGCACGCGACCGCCCCGGCCGCGATGCCGGGGCCGAACGGCACGCCGGGTTCCACGTTCGCCGCCGGCTGATCGGGTAGGGGCCGGAGGTAGTACAACGCCGTCTTCACCAGCATCCACGGCAGCAGCAGCGGCAACAGGACGAACGCCCCGGCCGGCAGCGCGAGGACGGTGATCTGCCACCCGAGGAACGAGCCGATCATCATGAGCAAGTCCGCGTCGCCGAGGCCGAGCGCCTCGCGGCCGAACCCGATCTCGAACAGCCACTTCACCGACCGGCCGACGAACTGGCCGACGGCCGCGCCGACGACGCCGGTGAGGAACCCGAGTTGCCAACTGTCGGGCGGTGCCCACGCCGGCGGCGGCCCCCACACCGGCCAGAGCGCCAGCCCGCTCGGGATTTGCCCGGCGAGCAGCGGGTTCGCCCACCCGAACCCGCCGGGCAAGTTCGGCGGCATCGGGACGCCGGCGCTCGGCCACGGCCACGGGAACAGCATCGAGACGAGGATGCCGACGAGCGTGGCCGTGTACGTCAGTTGGCCGGGGATGATCCGGTAGTTGAAGTCGATGGCCGCGGCCGCGAGCAGCATCGAGAAGAGGAATGCGAGGGCCGCGAAGTAGAGCCACGCCCGCAGCGGCGGCAGGCCGCCGAACTGCGGCGCGAGGCCGGGGACGGCGTGCCAGTTGAACACGAGTTCGAGCAGGAACAGCGCAAGGAACACGACGCCGGTGGCGAGTTCGATCCACAGGTAGCGGCTGGAGAATTTCGCGCCGCAGAACCGGCACTTGCCCCGCAGTCGGAGGTAGCCGATGATCGGCAGGTTGTCGGTGAACAGCAGCGGCCGGAAGCACGCCCCGCACCGGGAGCCGGGCCAGACGACGCTCTTCTCGTAGGGCATCCGGGCGATGAGCACGTTCAGGAAGCTGCCGATCCCGAGGCCGAGGACGAACGCGAACGCGGCGAACGTCACGACCGGCATGTGGTACCACCATTCCATACGTGCAGGATATCGTCGGCGAGCGACTCCGGCGAATGCGCGGCGTCGAACGCGGCGTGCGCCGCCTCCCGGTACAGCGGCTCGCGGGCGGCCATGACCGCCCGTACCTCCTGGAGGCCACCGGCGGCCGTGAGGTTCGGGCGGCGGTCGCGGGTCGTCGGGTCGTCCTGCATCCGCTGCCACGCGAGTTCGGGAGAAGCCTGCAACCAGGCGACGAACCCGTTGGCCGTCAGCAGCTCGCGGTTGGCCGGCCGGAGGATGACGCCGCCGCCGGTGGCGATGACGTGGTTCGGCTGCACGGCGAGGTCGGCGAGGACGCGGGACTCCCAGTCGCGGAAGGCGGGTTCGCCGTCGTCCGCGAAGATGCGGGCGATGGTCTTGCCGGCGCGGGCTTCGAGGAGCACGTCGGCATCAACGAACGCCCACCCGAGCCGGGCGGCGACGGCGCGGCCGACGGTCGTTTTCCCCGTGCCGCGGTAGCCGATGAGGAAGATGCGGGGAATCACGACGGCCCGCCGCGCGGGGACCGGTTTTGTCCCCTCCCCCCTTGGGGGGGAGGGTTAGGGAGGGGGGTGAGCGCGTCCCGCCCCCACAAGGATCGCGGTCGGGCCAGGGAGCCGAGGGGGGGGGGGGGCACGCCGCCCCCCCCCCCGAGCGGCGCAAAAAAAATCACGACGGGCATCTTAAAGGCAGTGATGGATTTATAACA
>NZ_JCABYM010000037.1:73751-103859 GCF_059499385.1 Limnoglobus sp.
GGTGGGGGGTGGGGGGGGGGGCCCCCCCCCGGAGCGCGTCCCGCCCCCACAAGGATCGCGGTCGGGCCAGGGAGCCGACCCCCCTCCCTAACCCTCCCCCGCAAGGGGGGAGGGAACAAGAAAGAAAGCGTTCGACTTGATTCGGGCGGTTCAATCGTCGTCCCCCGCGTCGTCCTCGGCCTTCTCGGCCTCCTCCTCCAGCGCCCGCGTGATCGGGGACAGCGCCTTCCGCATGATCTCCCGCATCTTCTCTACGTTCGGCGTCGCGCCCGTGAACAGCTCGATCTGTCGGGCCGCCTGCCGGACGAACATGTCCACCCCGGTGATGACCTTGCACCCGTTGTCCTTCGCCTCGCGGATCAACAGCGTCGTCTCCGGGTTGTAGATCGTGTCGAACACGATCTTGCCGCTCGTCAGGGCGCTGCGGTGGAACGGCGTCTCGTTGACGTTCGGGTGCATCCCGACCGGCGTGCAGTTGATGACGATGTCGTGGTGGACGTTGTGCCGGCCCTGCCAGTCGATCACCTTGCAGTGGACCTCGTCCGCGATGGCCGCCCCCTTGTCCATGTTCCGGGCGGCGATCGTCAGGTTCGTCCCCTCCCGGTGCAGCGCGTGCGCGATCGCCCGCGCCACCCCGCCGCTGCCGAGGATGATGGCCGACAGTTGGTTCAGCTGCGGGGCGTCGCCGTCCGGGTACCACGCGGCCAGGTTCGCCTTCAAGGACTCGATCGCGGCGACGTGGTCCGAGTTCGCGGCGAAGAACTCGCCGTTCGGCCGCCGGACGAGCGTGTTCGCCGACCCGGACAGCTTCACGAACCCCTCCGCCTCCGTCGCCAGCGTCGCGGCCTCTTCCTTGTGCGGGATCGTCACGCTGTACCCGCCGACCGGGATCGCGTCGTAGATTTTGAGCGCCTCCGGCAGCGACCCGCGGGGCACGCGGAACGGCAGGTAGATGGCGTTCGTCTTCGTCCGCAGGTACATGTGGTTGTGCAGGATCGGGCTGAAGCTGTGCCCGACCGGGTCGCCGAGCAGGCCGAAGATGTCGGTTTGCGAGTTGATCGACCGCACCGGGTACGTCGTCTTCAGGTCGTCGAGCGCTGGTAGGCCCGGCGCGATGCCGCGCTCGCGGTTGAACGCGGCGTAGATCCACGGGGCGTTGTACTTCAGGGCCGTGTACCGCGTCGGCAGGCCGATGTCCCCCATGCCGAACGCGATCGTCGGCTTCGGGGCCGTCTTCTGAATTTTGAGAATCATCTGCAGGTCGGCGACGGTGTTGACCATGACGGCCAGCTTGTACACGTCGCCGTCCTGCCGGAGCATCGCCTCGTAGATCGAGTCGAGGTCCTCCGGCGTCTCCTTCATGTTGTGATAGCTGATGACCCGCTTCACCTTGCCGAACCGCCGGACGGAATCGGCGATGTCCGTCTCGAGGTCCACCCACTCGAACAGCCCGGAGACGATGGCCTGCCGCATGACTTGGATGCGTTCCTCCTCCTTGCACGGGTGGCGGCCGCCCTCGGTGACGCGGCGGAACGTGGCCAGCCACGGGCACCGCTTGTGCGGGGCAAGCCGCTTGAAATCGACGGCCTTGCTGAGGAAGTCGAGCCGCAGCTCGATGAACGCCGCCCCGCGGCGGACGGCCTCTTCGAGTTCGACGACGACCATCTTGTGCCGCGTCCGGCCGATCACGACGGCCACGCGGTCCACGTCAGGCACGGACATGGGGAGGTCTCACCGGTCGCGGGAGGGGATGCTTTTACCGTACTGTCGCGGGCGAAGCGGATCAAGCGAAGACGGACCCCGGACAGCAAATAAGCCGGCGAGCCGAGCGGCGTAAGCCGCCGGGTGAGCGCCCGACACCCGGCGGCTTACGCCGCTCGGCTCGCCACTCGAACTCAAATCACGTAATCCGCCGTCTCGCTGCTCGGGATGAGGTCCGTCAGTGCGAAGCCTTCCAGGAACTGCGTCCGCGTCTCGCCGAGTTGCTTCCACACGTTCTGCAGCGCCCGCGCCATCGCCGACGGTGCGATCTTCCGGTCCTCCGGCTCCTCCAGCCGGTCCAGCACGCCGAGGATGTCGCCGAGCGTGATCTCCTCCGGCGGCTTCGCCAGCCGATACCCGCCGGCCGCCCCGCGGGTCGTCGTCACCAGCCCGGCCGCCTTCATCTGGAGCAGAATCTGCACCAGGAACCGTTGCGGAATCTCGTGCTTGTCCGTCACCTCGGACAGCCGCACCGGCTTCGGGTCGTGGTGGCGGGCGGCCAGTTCCAGCATCGCGAGGCAGGCGTACTCGGCCCGTGCGGTGACCAACATGGGGCGTCTCGGGAGAGGAAGACGGTCGAACCATCAATATAGCGCCGCCGGGCCGCCGCGTCCGGGGGCTTTCATCCGGCCGGGCGATCCCGTATGTTTTCGTCACCGCCGGTTCCCTCTCAGGACGATTTCCCATGAAACTGCCGCGACCCTTCCTGTTGGCCGCCGTCGTCGCCGCGACCGTGAGCCTCGCCATCGTCGGGCAATCGACGAAGCCGACCGGGGCGAAACTGGCCGACGCCGCGACCGCGTTCCTCGGCACGCTGCCGCCGGAGTTGCGGGCGAAGGCCACGTTCAAGTGGGACGACGAACACCGGACGGCGTGGTACTTCACCCCGCAGCAGGACAAGGACCGCAAGGCGACCCGCAAGGGCGTGCCGCTGGAATCGCTCAACGCCGAGCAGCGGGCGGCGCTCATGAATGTGCTCAAGGCCGGCCTCAGCACGAAGGGGTACGACCAGGCGACGACGATCATGTCGCTCGAAGGCCTCCTGCTCGACCTGGAGGGGCCGAAGGGGGCGATGGTGCGGAACAAGGACTGGTATTTCGTGAGCGTCTTCGGCGAGCCGTCGAACACCGGCCTGTGGGCGTGGCGGTTCGAGGGCCACCACATGTCGATCAACATGACGCTCGACAAGGGCGAGGTGGTGGCGGCGACGCCCCTGATGTTCGGGGCGAACCCGGCCGAGGTGAAGGACGGGCCGAAGAAGGGCCTCCGCACGCTTCCCGAAATCGAGGACCTGGCCCGCGAACTCATCAAGAGCTTGAACGACGAGCAAAACAAGAGCGCGAAGCAGGCGAAGCCGCTGCCGGAGATCAAGGAGAAGCAAGCGACCGCGGACGTGGGCGAGCCGGTCGGCATTTCTTACGCGAAGCTGACGGACGAGCAGAAGAAGACGCTCTGGAAGCTGGTCGAGGCGTACGCGGCCCGCATCCCGGACGACGCGGCGGCGGACGAACTCGGGCGGGTGAAGGCGGCCGGGCTGGACAAGGTCCACTTCGCGTACGCCGGCGACCCGACGCCGGGCAAGGGGTACACGTACCGCGTCCACGGGCCGACGTTCGTGGTCGAGTTCCTGAACATGCAGGCGGACGGGGCGAAGAACCCGGCGAACCACATCCACAGTGCCTGGCGGCGGCTGCCGACGGACTTCGCGGCGAAGAAGTGACCCCGCCCTGGGAATCGAGGGCCTGACTTCCGAAGTCCGGCTTCGACTTCGGAAGTCGAACGGGCGGAGGGGCATTTGCCGTCACTGCGGACGCGCCCGCGGAGGATCGACTTCCGAAGTCGAAGCCGGACTTCGGAAGTCGGGTTTCGTACCGACCGAACGGCCTGTGTCCCTTCCCGCATGGACATCCCCCACCTGCACGACTGGCCGACGACCGCGGCCGACGCCCTCGCGCTGCAGTTCGCCCTCGCGCGGCGTGTGGACCTCTCACCCTTGAGCACGTCGGTTCGCACCCTCGCCGGGTGCGACATCGCCTACGACACCGCGTCGCCGAAACTCGTCGCGGCCGTCGTCGTCCTCGCGCACCCCGGTGGGGATGTGATCGAACGCGCGGTCGTACACACGGAAGCGACCTTCCCTTACGTGCCGGGTTTGTTGTCGTTCCGTGAAGCCCCGGCCCTGTTGCGCGCGTTTGCCCAATTACGCGGCATCCCGGACGCCGTTATGTTGGACGCTCAAGGGATCGCTCACCCGCGCCGCTTCGGACTCGCCTGCCATATCGGACTGTGGCTCGACCGGCCGACCGTCGGTTGCGCGAAGAGCTGGCTCGTCGGCGACTTCGCCGACCCCGGCCCCGCGGCCGGGGACGCGACCCCACTGACACACGACGGCAAGGTACTCGGGGCGGCGTTCCGGTCCGCCGCCGGCGCGAAGCCGGTGTTCGTCTCGCCGGGGCACAAGATCGACGTGAGCGGTGCGGTCGAGTTGGCACGGCAGTCGCTGAGTGGATACCGCCACCCGACGCCGACGCGACTGGCCCACCTGCTGGCCAACGAGGAACGGGCGACGTTATCGGACCCGCCGAAGTGAGGTTGACCGAACCACTGAACCTTGAGCGGATTTCGACGAATCCGGGGCAACTGACCTACCGTATCGCGTGTTGTCGTCGGCGTGCATCGCGCGTCGTGAGAAACCCGCGAGACGCGGCCGGCCGTGGCAAGCGGGGCGAACTGGCGGCGCGATTTTCCTGACCCGAACGCGCCGCGCCCGACGATACACCAGCGTACAATGAACCCGCCGGGACGGATCAACCGTCCGCCCCGGCCGCCTTTGCGGGACGGCAGTGGGCCAGGACGGTCCGGCCGGAACGCGGGGCGGGGATTTCCCGCCGCCAGGCCCGACCCCCAAACTGTCCCCCAGGGTCCGGCGGCACGTCACGGGTTGTTCGGTTCGACCCGTTCGGTCTACACTCCGGCTCTGCCGTCACGCCCCGCCCCGTCCGGGTCGGCCGCGGCGACAGGGGAGACAAATGGAAATGCCGCACTTTGCCCGCCGTTGGCAGTTACCCGAGCAGCCGATGGAATCGACCGCTCCGGCAGACCGCCTGGCCCAACCGTTTCCGCTCACGTCCCCGATCGACGAGGAACCCGGTCCCGACGGCATCCGCTGGGGCCTGGTGAACCGCGTCCGGGCCGAGATCGCGGCGGGCGTCTACGACGACGACGAGACGTGGGCGATGGCCCAGGAGCTGATGTTCCAAGAGGTCTACGACCGCCGGTGAGTCGGGGCCTATAATGCCGAGCGGGGAACCGCCCGGCCGACGAATGACGCGAACGGCCGGGAACCCCTCAGTTCCCGGCCGTTTTTTATTCGGAGTCTCCCCCGTGTCCCTGCCGTCCGTCGCGGTGTCCCAGTCCCCGGAGGAGCGGTTCCGCGAGTACCTCGCCAGCCGCCCGAAGCCGCAGCGGTTCACCGAGCAGCAGCGCGAACTCGTCGAACACATCTTCCGGAAGCACTCCCACTTCGACGCCGAGCAGCTCGTCGAGGAACTGCGGCAGGCGGACAAGCTCGCGAGCCGGGCGACCGTGTACCGCACGCTGTCGAAGCTCGTGGACGCCGGCCTCCTGCGGAAGATCGAGATCGGCCCGCGGACCATCTTCGACCACGACTACGGCTACCCGTGGCACGAACACCTCGTCTGCGAGCAGTGCAACACGATCATCGAGTTCCAGCACCCCGGCATCGAGGCGGCGCTCAAGGAGATCGCCGCCCAGCACCAGTTCCGGGCCGCCGGGCACACGCTGGTCGTCCGGGGGGTTTGTGCGGACTGTAGCGCCGCCACCGCCGCCCAGCGCCGCCGCCTCGTCATGTGACTGTGGGGAATCCCGTCACCCGGGCCGACGGGAAGTTCGACGAACCCCGTCTCGACCGTTTCCGTGAGCTATAGTTGCGGCGCGAGGGATTTACACCCCGCGATTGGTTACGCTCCCATGCAACTATTCTGCCCCGATTGTCAGGCCGCGTTCAGCGCCGCGCAACTCTGCCCCAAGTGCGGGGGTCGGTTGCTCGCGCCGCAGGAGTCGTTCGTCAACTCGGACGTGGTGACCGGCGTCTCGCTGCCGGACCCGGTCCAGACGACGTTCCTCGGCCGCGTGTTCCTCGGGACGATCGCCGCCCTCGGCCTGTTCCTCGCGTTCCGCGAACTCGGGGCCGCGTTCAAGCCGCACGGCATCGACGTGTTGACGCTCTGCCTGCTGCGGTTCCTGGCCGTCGCGGCCGGCGGGCTGTTCACCGGGGCCGGGCGGACCAACGGGGCGCAGCCCGGCTTCGCCGTCGGGCTGTTCGTCGGCCTGCTGCTGACCGTCAACGACGTGGTCCTGTCCGGCGGGCTGGAGAACTGGTGGCCGATCGGCTTGGCCGTCGGGTTCCCGCTGATCGCCGGGACGACCGGCTGGATCGGGTCGCGCGTCTGGCCCGCGCCGGTCGAGTTGCCGAACGTCGCCTCCCCGGCCGGGGTGACGGCGTCCCGCGCCAGCACGCTCACCCGGCTGTCCGAGGACGACAACCGGAAGAAGGGCGAGCGGCCGACAGTGTGGGTCCGCGTCCTCATCGGCGGGCTGGTGGCGTTCGCCGCCGTCGTCGCGTCCGAGCAGATGCGGACGTTCCTGACGAAGGCGTCCGTCGGCTTCTTCCAGACCGGCGGGGCGTCGCGGGCGGCGGCCGTCGGCGCGCAGATCGCGGCCATGGTGCTGGTTATCGGCGGCATGATCGCCGGGGCGAACACCGGGGCCGGGCTGCGGCACGGGTTCTACGCCTCGCTCCTCACGACGCTCAACCTGGCCGTGGCCGCGTTCGCCCGCGGCACGCCGGACTACCCGCCGATCCGCGGCCTCTTCCTGTACCTGGACCTGCCGTTCGAGTCGATGTTCCACCCCCAGTCCGCGAGCGTCATCGCCGCGGTCCTCATCGCCCTCGTCACGGCCGGCGGGTGGCTCGGCGGGCAACTCTTCCCCATCCTCGCGCCGGAGTGGATGCGGAACCGCAAGTTGAGTCAGCAGAGCTGACCCGCACTTTTTCGCCACTCATCGAACATTCACCTGTCCCGACGGCCGCGCCGCGGCCGTTTCTCATCGTGTCCCCATCACGAAACGTCGGAGTCTCTTCCATGCGTCTGCCTGCGAAAATGCTGCTCGTGGCCGGGTTCTGCGCCCTCGCGACCGTCGGCTCGGCCCAACAACCCCCGGCGAAGGAAAAGGACCGCCCCGGCGCGCGGCCCGAAGGCCGGCCGGGCGACCGCCCCGAAGGTCGGCCCGGCGACCGCGGCCCCGGCCGCGGGATGCAGCCCGGCCAAATCCTGCCCCCGTTCCTGCAGGACCAACTGAAGCTGACGGACGACCAGAAGAAGCAACTGGCCGAGTTGCAGAAGGAAACGGACGAGAAGCTCGCCAAGCTGCTGACCGACGACCAGAAGAAGCAACTGAAGGAGATGAAGGAGCGCGGCCCCGGTGACCGGCGACCGGGCGGGGATCGTCCGGGCGGCGAGCGGCGGCCCGGCGGCGACCGGCCGGGCGGCGACCGCGGCCCGGAGAAGAAGGACAAGCAGTAAGGAGACCTGACTTCCGAAGTCCGGCTTCGACTTCGGAAGTCGAACGCCGCAACCGCCCTCGCGGAGTTGGCAACCGCCTCTTCGTCCTATCGACTTCCGAAGTCGAAGCCGGACTTCGGAAGTCAGGTTCCCGCAACCGCGCGATGGAATTCGTCGCGTTTCTTTTTCTCCCACCCGTGAATGAACGATGATGAACACGCGTGCGTTTCGCGTAGTCGGCCTCTTCCTGGCACTCGCGACGGCCGCGGCCGCCCAGCCGCCCGGCGGGTTCGGTGGTCCGCCCGGCGGCCCCGGCGGCCAGGAGCGGAAGGTCCTCAAGGAGTACGACAAGAACAAGGACGGCTGGCTGAACGCCGACGAGCGCAAAGTGGCCCGCGAGGCCGTCAAGCGCGAGGGCGGGCGGCGCGGCGGGTTCGGCCCGCCCGGCGGCGGTCGCGGCGGCGAACCGGGCAAGCCCGGCCCGCGCGTCTCCCCGAACGACGTGAAGCACTACCCGGACGCCAGCTTCTACGAGCCGACGGTCCTCCGCACGATCTTCCTGGAGTTCGAGAACAAGGACTGGGAGCAGGAACTCGAAGACTTCCACGGCACGGACGTGGACGTGCCGGCGAAGGTGACGGTGGATGGCAAGACGTACCCGAACGTCGGCGTCCACTTCCGCGGCATGTCGTCCTACATGGGCGTCCGGGCCGGGAGCAAGCGGTCGATGAACCTCGCCGTCGATCTCGCCGACAAGAAGCAACGGATCGGCGGGTACAAGACGCTCAACCTACTCAACGGCCACGAGGACGCGACGCAGATGAGCACCGTCCTCTACTCGCACATCGCCCGGCAGTACATCCCGGCCCCGAAGGCGAACTACGTGAAGGTCGTCATCAACGGCGAGAGTTGGGGCGTCTACACGAACGTCCAGCAGTTCAACAAGGAGTTCGCGAAGGAGACCTTCGGCTCCGAGAAGGGCGCGCGGTGGAAGGTCCGCGGCAGCCCGGGCGGGCAGGGCGGCCTCGAATACCTCGGCGACAACGTGGCCGAGTACAAGCGGCGGTACGAGATCAAGTCGAAGGACGACGACAAGTCGTGGAAGGCGTTCGTCAAGTTGTGCAAGACGCTCAACGAGACGCCGCCGGAGAAGTTGGAGGAGGCGCTGAAGCCGATGCTCGACATCGACGGCCTGCTCTGGTTCCTGGCCCTGGACGTGGCGCTGATTAACAACGACGGGTACTGGGTTCGGTCGAGCGACTTCAGCATTTATCTCGACGAGAAGGGGAAGTTCCATTTCGTGCCGCACGACATGAACGAGTCGTTCCACCCCGGCGGCGGCCCCGGCATGGGCGGCGGGCGGATGTTCGCGATGCCGAAGCCGGGCGAGGTGCTGCCGTCGTTCCTGCAGGACCAACTGCGGCTGACGGACGAGCAGAGGAAGGAGCTGGCGAATCTGCAAAAGGAAACGGACGAGAAGTTGGCGAAGCTGCTGACGGACGAGCAGAAGAAGCAGATGAAGGAGATGCAGAGCAACGTGTTCCGCGGGTTCGGCGGCCCCCCCGGTGGCGGTGGCGGCGGTGGCGGTCCGGGCGGGTTCGGCCCTCCCGGCGGTGGGTTCGGTCCTCCGGGCGGCTTCGGCGGCCCGCCCGGCGGCGGGTTCGGCCCGATGGGCGGTGGTGGCGGGATCGAGCTCGACCCGCTCGTCGGCCTGACGGATCGCTCGAAGCCGCTGCGGAGCAAGATTCTAGCCGTGCCGGGCCTGAAGGCGAAGTACCTGGCGAACGTGAAGACGATCGCCGAGAAGTCGCTGGACTGGAAGAACCTCGGCCCGGTGGTGGCGATGAACCGCAAGTTGATCGAGGACGAGCTGAAGATCGACACGCGGAAGCTGGAACCGTTCGAGGCGTTCGAGCGGACGACGGCCGACGCCGCGACGCCGGCCCGCGGCCGGGAGATGTCGCTCCGCGGCTTCGCCGACCAGCGGCGGAAGTACCTACTGGGCTACGAGGAGAAGAAGCCGACGCGATAGGTCGACTTCGCGAATGGCGAGAAAAGGGGGAGCGAACTCGCCCCCCCGTCCTGTTACTTCGTTTCCGTAACAAACACCTTGAGTACGGTTACCTTGCGTTTTTCTTTTTTGAACGTCAGTCCCGTTTGCTCGGAAACGTGTTTCAACACCGCCTCGCGGTCGTGGTCCGCGACCCGCTCCTCGGCGGTCGCGGTCTTGGGCTGACGCTCGTGCCGGTACCAGTGGAACTTGACGACCTTGTCCAAGTCCGCGTCCCACACGATCCGCGTGTTGGTGAACGTGCCGACATCGCGGACGAACCCTTCCACGGTGCCGGTGTTCCAAACCGAGTGGATTACGGCCGAGGGGTCCGGCGTTCGATGGCTGAACTCCTTGCGGACCACGGCTTCGTTCGCGTAGACGTCCACCTCGTCGGCGTTCCGCCACTCCCGCCGGGCGATCTTGAACGCGCCGCCGACCACGAAGACGTCTTGCTCTTCCTTCTCTAAGACGAGTGTCGGCGGCGTCCTCGGGCCATCGAAGTCGCACAGCCGGAGCGCCTTTTCCAAGTCGGGGACGATCTTTTCGAGCGGCGCGCCTTTGCGAATGACGAAGTCGCTGACCATGGACACTTTTTGCTTCTTCGCGTGGTCGTCGAACGCCACTTCCGGGGCACGCAACCCGGTCGCGTATTCCACCACGGCGGCCAGGCCCATCTGCTTGCGGTCGTCCTTCTCGTCGGTCGAAACGAGGGCCGAGTAGAAAACGTCCCGGCCGTCGGCGGTCATGAAGAGAACGCCCATCTTGTTCCACAACTCCGCGCCGGGGTCGTCGGGCGCGGCGTCGGGGAACCGCGAAAGGATGTAGTCCCGGCGCTCCGCGGGCAACGGCAGCTCGACCCGCTTGACGTACTGGCCGTCCGTGAGCTGATACGCCGTCCGGAACGCCGGCATCCAGGCCGGTTCGGCCTTCACGATCTTCGGCGGGTTCGCCTTCGGCACCTCGGCCGGCTTACCGGCCGGCCTCTCCTCGGCAGTGGCCTGTCCGGGCCGGACCCCGCCGACGCCGGCGGCCATCACCATGGCCACGCCGACGAGGACGGCCGCGCCGAGTTTCAGCTTGCTCAGGAACAACATCTTCGACACCTCCGCGACGAGTTGCGTGACGCCGCCGGTCGGCCCGGCGAGCGCGGCGTGGACGGCCGCGGCTGCCAGGTCCGGCGACGCCGCCGGCGACTGTGCCGCCAGCAACGCCGCGACGCCCGCGACGGCGAACCCGCGGGCCTTCAATCGCTTCTCCAACATCCGGTGCGCCGTCGCCAGCCGACTCGACAGCGTCCCCTCCGCGACCTTCAGCCGCCCCGCCACCGCGCGGCGGGTGTGGCCCTCCAGTTCGCACAGGACGACCGGCTCGCGATACTTCTCCGGCAGTCCGGCCAGCTCCTCGTCGAGCGCCCGCAGCAGTTCGGAGTCGTCGGCCGGCGCGGGTGGGGGTTCCGCCTTCGTCTCGCGGAGTCGCCGTTTCGCGGCCATCGCCTTCGCCTTCAGGGCCGTGTGGTACGCCACGCCGTAGAGGAAGTTGCCGACGCACGCCCGGTCGGTGAACCCGGCCGCCCGGCGGACGAGGACGACGAACGCGGCCTGGAACGCGTCGTCCGCGTCGGCGGCGTTGCCGAGGACGCGGCGGCACGTGCCGAACACCATCGCGGCGTGCCGGTGGACGACGGCGGCGAACGCGGCCTCGTCCCGGTCGTGCAGGAACCGGGCGAGGAGGTCGCCGTCCGGGGCGTCGGCCGGCGCGAGCCGGGCGGCCACCCGGCGGACGCCGGTGCCAAGAGCGGTCGTCATGCGGGCCTCGCGGGTCGGGTCGAAGAGATGTTCCCGGCCGGGGCGGGATTCGTCGATGAAATTTGTGGGAACTTGACTTCCGAAGTCCGGCTTCGACTTCGGAAGTCGAACGGCGCAGAGGCCCTCACCTGACCGATAGACGTCTCACCACCCCGCTCGACTTCCGAAGTCGAAGCCGGACTTCGGAAGTCGGCCTCAGCCCGTCGCGCCGCCGGGGACCAGCGACTGCGGGAACTCGCCGGGCTTCTTGTTCAACGTCACGTCCAACGCGAGGCATCCGCCGCTCGCCGCCATCGACTCGGCCGCGGACGGGTCGTCGCAGTACGTCACGTCCTGGTCGCAGGTGTCGCAGTGCCGGACGCCGGGGGCGGTCGTTTGGCCCAACTCGTCCCACCGCTTCGGGCACGGCGTCCACGTCACGCCGCAGTGGACGGCCACCTTCGCCACCGTCTTCCGCCACGCGAGCGGGAGGCCGAGCGACAACAGCCGCATCCGCTCCTCGACGGCCGGCCGCCGCGGGTCGTCGGCCGCGAACGCGACGAGTTCCGCCTCGCACCGCAGGTACTCGGCCTTCGCCGTCGCCTCGTCCGTGTCCCGCTCCTCTAGCCAGTCGGCGTAAACCATGCGGGCGGTGTCGTCGCGCGGATGGTCCCGCAGGTGATTCAGGAAGGCGGCTTCGTCGGACATGGGAGCATCCCCGCGGGCGATGCTCATTTTACCGCGGTCACCGCCACCGTGCCGTTGTCGTGGCCGGAAAGCAGCGTCTTCCCGTCGGCGTCCACCGCGACCGCGTAGCCGGGGGAGTTGACCTTGTGCGTGAACGTCGGCTTCCCGGCCTCCAAGTCCCAGACGGTCAGCAGCCCGGAGTAGCCGACCGTCGCCAGCCGCTTCGCCTTCGCGGCCCACGCCGCGCCGTAGGGGTCGTCGGCCGTCGGGCCGAGCTTCTTCGTCTCCGTCCCGGCCGTCGCGTTCCAGATTCGCACCGTGCGGTCGAGGCTGACGGAGGCGAGCGACGTGTTGTCCGTGAACGTCAGCCCGGTGACGGCCTGGTCGTGCCCCTTGAGCTGCTTCAGTTCCTTCCCGGCGGCCGCGTCCCAGACCTTGATGAGGTTGTCCCCGCCGGCCGACGCGACGAGTTTCCCGTCGGGGGAAACCGCGACCGCGTATACCGACCCGCCGTGCGTGCCGAGGGCCTTCTTCTCCTTGCCGTCGGCCGTGTTCCAGAGCTTCACGCCCTTGTCGGCGCTGCCGGTGGCGACCGTCTTCGCGTCGGGGAAGATCGCCACCGTGTCCACGATGTCCGTGTGCCCCTTGATCTCGGCCGTCGTCTTCTTGTCCGCGAGGGACCACACCCGCGCCGTCTTGTCGAGGCTCGACGAGACGAGCAGCTTCGCGTCCGCCGAGAACGCGACGGCGTACACCGGCCCGGTGTGCCCGGTCAGCGTGGCCATCTCTTTGAGCGTGCCGCCGGCCACGTCCCAGACCTTGACGGTGTTGTCGAACCCGGCCGTGGCGAGCAACTTGCCGTCCGCGGACAGGGCGACGCAGTGGACGAGGGCGGTGTGCGCCTTCGTCGGCGGCTGGGCAACGACCACGGCGGCCGCGAGGGCGGCGAACGAGAGCAACAGCGCGACGCGACGCATGGCGACCTCCGGGAGGGAGAAGAATGGCCCGCAGATGACGCAGACCTTCGGACGCAGATGAAGAAGATCAATACCAGGAACGGATTCTAAGTCTTTATCCTCTTCATCTGCGCTCTTATCGGCGTCATCTGCGGGCCTGTTTTCAATCGAGGTAAACGAACTCGTTCAGGTTGAACAACGCCCGGCACAGTTCCGGCAGCGGGGAGTCTTGTAGGAAGACGACGGCCCGCTCGCGCTCTTTCACCGTCGGCGTGCGGCCGAGTGTGACCCGGTAGGCGCGGTCGATCCGCGTCGCCTCCGGCTCCTTCGCCAGCCGCGCGGCCAGGGCACTCGCCGCCTCGGTCGCCTCGGCCGCGTTTAGCAGCGCGAGCGCCTGCGGGGCGGTCGTGCTGCGCTCCCGCTTCGGGCAACTCAGGTTGCTGTCCGGCTGGTCGAACGCCTCCAGGAACGGGTGGCGGAGGTTCCGCCGGGCGAACGTGTAGACGCTGCGGCGGACGTGGTCGGCCGGGTCGGTACTCACGGGCCAGCCGCCCTTCGACCCCTTCGCGACTTCCGGCGGCAGCGGCGGGAAGACGCCGGGGCCGCCCATCTTCGGGTTCAACCGGCCGCTGATGAAGAGCAGCGAATCGCGGACCGCCTCGCCTTCGAGCCGCAGCCGGTTCATGCGGCTGAACAACTTGTTGTCCGGGTCCCTCGCGCGGGCCTCGGCCGAAACGTGCGTCGATTGTTGGTACGTTTCCGAGAGCAGGATCAGCTTGTGCATGCGCTTCAGCTTCCAGCCGCCGTCCACGAGTTCGCACGCGAGCCAGTCGAGCAGTTCCGGGTGCGTCGGCCGCTCGCCGCGGACGCCGAAGTCGCTGGCCGTCGGGACGATGCCGCGGCCGAAGTGGTGCTGCCACAGCCGGTTCACCAGCACGCGGGCGGTCAGCGGGTTGTCGCCGCTCGCGACCCACTTCGCGAGCGCGAGCCGCCGGCCGCTGGACGCGGCGAGGGCCGCCACCGCCGCGGGCTGCGGCTTCTGGTCCGGCAGCAGCGTAGTCGGGAAGCCGGGCTGAACTTCGTCCGCCTTGTTCGACAGTTCGCCGCGTTCGAGGAGGTGCGTCTTCGGCGGCGGGCCGGGGCGGTCGGTCATCCCGATCGCGACCGGCATCGCTGGCGGCTTTTTCGCGTCGAACGTCTTCAGTTTCTGCCGCAGCGACTTCAGTTTCGTCAGGTCGTCGGTGGCGAGCTGCTTCTCGACCTCCGCGTCGGTAACGGCGACCTTCTTCGCCGACTGATCGACGAGTTCGATCATCCCGCCGTCCCGCTTCTCCGGCGGCGTGCGGTGCGCCTTCTGCGCCTCCGGTGGCAACTTCGCCAGCTTCGATTCAAATAGTTTCGCCCGCACCGGATTGTCGAGCGCGGCGATGTCGTCGCGGAGGGTCTGCGTCAGCCGGTCGTACTCCCGCTTCGCGGCGGCGTGCCGGTCGCGGTCCGTCGAGGACGCCACGTCGAGGTTCGTTTTGAACTCGGCCCCGGCGAAGAACGCCTGGAGGCGGTAGTAGTCGGCCTGCGAGATCGGCTCGAACTTGTGGTCGTGGCAGCGGGCGCACGCGACCGTCATTCCCAGGAACGCGAGGCCGGCCGTGTCGGTCATGTCGTTGAGCGTGTTCAGCCGCCGCTGCGCCTGGTCGGCGGCGTCGGTCATGTCCGGGCCGAGCAGGTTGAACCCGGTGGCGACGAGCGCGGCCGGGTCGCCGGGGAACGCCTCGTCGCCGGCGAGCTGTTCGAGTACGAAGCGGTCGAACGGCTTGTCGTCGTTGAAACTCTTGATGACGTAATCCCGATACCGCCAGGCGTGCGGCCGGACCTCGTCGTGCTCGAACCCGTTCGTGTCGGCGTACCGGGCGAGGTCGAGCCAGTGCCGGCCCCACCGCTCGCCGTAATGTTCGGACGCGAGCAGCCGGTCGATCACCTTGTCGTAGGCGTTGGCGGACGAATCGTTGACGAATGCGGCCGTCTCTTCCGGCGTCGGCGGCAGGCCGGTGAGCGCGAACGTGACGCGGCGGATCAGGTGCGGCCGCGACGCGGGCGGGGCCGGGGCGAGGCCGTCGAGCTTCGCCCGCACGAGCGCGTCGATGGACGACGGCGCGGCGGGACGGGCGGGCTTCTTCCAAGCCCAGTGGTCGGCCGGCTCGTCGGCGGCGACGCTACCGAGTAGCAGGAGGCTGAGGAGGAGGACGCGGGAAGGAAGCATTGAAGCGAACCGCGGCGGGAGGAGGGCTATCGGTTCAAGTATCCACTCTTGTGGGGGTGTGTCAACCGTCGGCCCGACTTCCGAAGTCCGGTTTCGACTTCGGAAGTCGAGCGGGACGGCGGCGGACGTGAGGGGAGAAACGCGCCCGCGCGGGATCGACTTCCGAAGTCGAAGCCGGACTTCGGAAGTCGGTCAATACCCCGGCCACGCGATCGGCCCCTCGTCGCTGAGCAGCGGGGCGAGGGCCCTCGTGTACAGCACATGCCGCACGTCGCGCACCTTGCCGTTCACGGTGACGGCCCGCTTCATCAGCCGGACGCCGTGGCTGTAATCGACGTACCAGTTCACGTGAACGATGGTCAGCGGCTGAATCGGCGAGCCGTCCGGCTTGTGCCAGCCGTAGATCGCCACGCGGTCCGGCCGCTCGCCGACGCGGTTCGAGACCACCACGTCCTTCTTGATTCCGGCCACCAACTCGCCGAGCTTCTTCCCGTTGCGCTGCCGCTCGATGAGATCGTGGTGTTCGAGGAACGTCGCGGACGATTCACGGTCCTTCGTCAGCGGCCGCGGGTCGAGCTTCACCGCCGCGGCGCGGTAGATGTCGTCCACCAGCTTCCGCGTCGGCAGGGCACAGCCGAAGGCGTCGGCGACCCGCGCGGCGGTCTTCGGCGTCATCGGCACGCGGACGAAGTCGGCGTCGCTGCCGACGGCCAGGTAGTCCGGCATCACCTCCAGGGTTGCGGCGTGGCCGTCCGCCTTCAGCGTCAACTTGTGGAACGTGCGGAGGAAGTCGGGAATGTTGCTGCGAAGGATTTCGTTCGCGATGGCGTCCTCGCGCTCGTTACGGGTGAGCTTCTCGATCTTCGCGAAGAACGCCCGGCCGCCGATTGCGTCCGCCGGCCGCGGCGGGATGGCGGGGGCCGGCTGCACCCACTTCGCGTAGTCGCGCGGGCCGGCGGGCACGCCGTCGGTCAGGCCGCGGAGCAGGCCGTTCATCTCGCCGACGAGGGCCGTGTGCAGGATGCGGTTCTGCGGGTTCGTGTGGACGTGCAGAGCCAGCCGGCCGTCCAGCCCGACGCGGCTGACGATGTCGCCGGCCTTCAATTCCTTTAGTTCCACGTCCTGGGCGAAGCGGGCGCGCATCCGGTCGGTGGCCCGGTACGTGCCGCCGTCGCCGGTGACGACCGGCTTGCCGTCGAGCGTGACGTTGCGGTCGTCGTAGGCGACGACGACCAGCTGCCGCGCGGCGTCGTCCTTCAGCCACGCGAGCAGCTTGTCGCCGTGCTTGTCCGCGTCGCGGTAGCTGTAGTTCGCGTCGAGGAATATGATGCGTTCGACTTCGGCCGGAATCGCGTCGGCGGAATCGAGGTAGCCGAACAGGAAGCTGCCGCCGCCGCTGTGGGCCGCGAGGACGAGCCGCACGTCCCCCTTCGGCAGCCAGCCGCGGACCGCTTCGACGACGGCCCGCACCCGCGCCGGGCCGTCGGGAAACTTCCGCTTCCACGCGGGCCAGCTCAGTCCCTCCGCCTCCGTGCAGGCGAGGACGACGTTCTCCTGCGGCGTCCGTTCGCGGAACCGGCGGACCTGCGCGGCGACGTGCTGGATGTCGAAGTGCCAGTCGGCGTCGTTGGCGCGGCCGAGCGTCTGCTCGATGCTGTTGCCGTTCGGCGTGGCGAAGATCACGAGCCGCGTCGGCTTCTTCGGGTCGAAGTCGCCGGGGGCGGTCATCAGGACGCGGACGCCCTCGGCGACCCACTGCTCGCGGACCTGTTCGTCAAACCACGCCGACTTGCGGAAGCCGGGCAGGTCGGCCGCGACGAGGGGAAAAGCGGTGAGCAGAAGGACGAAGGTGGCTCGCATCGCTACGAAACTCGTTTCCAACGTCGGTGGCAGTCGGGCCTGGGACCGCGGGCGTCCCGCCCGCCACGGCCCCAGCCGGCGAAGCCAGGTCCCCGAGGCAGGAAGGTGGGCGGGCGGGACGCCCGCGGTCCCAGGAGTGCCGAACCCCTTCGGCGTCACTTCCCTCCCACTACCTCCAACTTGATGTCCTTGAACCGCACTTCCATCGGGCCACCGCTGTGGACCTGGAACGCGATCAGGCCGCGCTTCGCCAGCTTCTCGTCCGACAGGTCGGCCACCTTCTCGCCGTTGATCCACAGCTTCACCGTCGGCCCGACGGCCTCGACGACGTAGTCGTTCCACTCGCCTTCCTTCACGAACTTCTCGCCGCCCTCCTTCGCGAGCAGGCCGCGGCCGCTCTCCTCGTAGAGCTTGCCCCACCACCCCTTGCCCACGTCCGCTTGCGGGCCGCGCATCTCACCCCCTTCGATCGGGACGCTGCGGAACTGGATGCCGCTGTTCTCGGAGTTCGGCGTCAGTTTCACCTTGAGCGTCAGCTTGAAGTCGCGGACTTCGAGCGGCCCCTTGAGGAACGTGTTCCGCTTGAGGCCGGTCTTCGTCTTGCCGAAGATCTCGCCGTTCTCGACGGACCACACGCTCATGTCGCCGTCCCAGCCGGCCAGGTCCTTGCCGTTGAAGAAGTCCTTCGCCGTCTCGGCGGTCGCGAGGGCCGTCACCTGCTGCGGGTGGCGGAGGTACGCGATCAGGTCGCGGATTTCGCGGTCGTTGAGTTGCTTCGTCAGGTCGTTCGGCATCATCGACTCGGCCGACGCCTTCCGGCCGGCGACGTCCGCCAGCGGGATCGTCAGCGTCTCGCGGTCGGTCACGACGGTTAGCGCCGTCTTCGTCTCCTCCTTGACGATGCCGGTGACGACGCGGCCGTCGGCGAGGTCGAGCTTCGTCGCCGCGTACTCCTTCGGGATGACGGCCGACGGGTCGAACATGTTCTCCAGCAGGTACGCGGCGTCGGCTCGGTTCGACCCGGTGATGTCCGGTCCGACCTTGCCGCCGGTCCCGTAGAGCGTGTGGCACTGGGCGCACACCTTGTTGAACATGGCCCGGCCGTGGGCCAAGTCCTCCGGCTGCGGGTTGGCCAACCGCCGCCGCCACTCCTGGATGAGCTTCTTGCGGTCGTCCGGCGTGTCGCGGACCGTCCCCCAGACGGCGGCGATTTGCTTGTTCAGCGCCTCGTCGTTCAGGTTGCGGAGCTGGCGGACCGTCTCGGCCGGCACGTCGGTCGCGGGGACGGCCTTTTTGTCGATCGCGTCGAGCAGGGCCATGCCGAACTTCGCGCGGCTGGCGAGCGTGGCGATGGCGTCCCGCTTGTCGGCGGCGGTGAGCTTCGGGTACGCGGCGACGAGCGCCGCCGGCACGCCGTCGTCCGCAACGCGGCCCATGCCGCGGATCGCGGCCGTCCGCATCGCCGGGTCGGTCAGCAAGTCCTTCAGCACGCCGCCGAGCCGGTTGTGGCCAACGTCCAACAGCGCGGAGAGGGCGTTCTGGCGAATTGTGGCAGCCGCCTTCGCGTCGCCGACGATTTCGAGCAGCGCGTTCGCCGCGGCCGGGTCGCGGAACGCGACGCCGACGGCGAACGCGGCCGACCGCACGTCGGCCGACGCGCTCTGGACGAGCTTCGCGAACACGTCGGCCCACTCCTTCGGCGCGGCGGCGTCCTTGCGGCCCTTCAGCCCGTCCGCGAGGCCGCGGAGGATGGCGAGTTGCGGCTCCGTCGCGGCGGCCTCGCCGAGCAATTTCACGAGCGCGGCCGTCGCCTCCGGCGTACCGAGCGACGCGATGCGCCGGGCGGCGAAGGGCAAGAATTGAGAGGGCTTGGACGACTTCACGAGTTCCAAGCCGTCCGCCGGATTGGCCGCACAAACGGGTTCCAGTGCGTACCAAAGCAAGTGCGAGAGGTTCGGATCGGATTCCGACAACGGGCTAGCCATCACATGCCGAAGCACCCGGACGGCGTCCTTGGCGGGTAGACGTTGGGCGACGGCGGCGAGCGCGAGTTGCTCGTGCGGCCCGTATAGGTTGCCGCGCCTTAGGGCATCGCCGTTGAGGAACTGGAGGAACGTCGCAATACCTTTCTTTTGGTCTGCGGTCGTTTCTTCCGGGTCATGGGATGAACCCGCATTCCACGCGGCGGCAAGCAACCGCATCCCCCACGCCCGAACCCGTTCGTCGGTCGTAGAGCCGACGACGGTTTGCAACGCCTGCGGGTCAAAGATTGACGCCGCGTACCCGGCCCACAGCCCCCGAAGGCGGGACCGAGGGTCGTGATTCGTCGTCACGATGTTGAGCAGATTTTGTCGCATCCCGGCGACCCAACCGGCCTCATAATTCTTCGCCGCCGCCCGCTCCTGCAAAATCCGCCGGGCGTGCCGCGCGTACCACTCGTTCTCGTGCAGCAGATAGTTCACCAGCTCCTCGTCGCTGCACTTCTGCAGGTCGAGGCCCGCGACCGGCTTCGTTGCCTCGTGGCTCACCTTGAAGATGCGGCCGTTCGTGCGGTCCCAGATTTCCGGCTCGTTGCGGTGGCAGACCTGCTTGTCCGACCAGTCGGTGAAGAACAGGTTGCCGTCCGGCCCGGTCCGCATCGCCACGATGATGCAGTACCGGTCGTTCGACAGAAGGAAGTCCGGGTTGCGGTCCCCCTCGTACCCGCTGCCCTTCGGCGTGACCTGGTCCACGTTGATCCGATGGCCGTGGATGTTGCCCATGAGCAGCTTGCCGTGGTACTCCTTCGGCCACGTGCCGCCCTGGTAGCAGACGAGGCCGCTGTGCGCGTGCCCGCCGCCGGCGCTGTCGGACTTGTTGTTCCCGCCGTGCGGCGTCGCGCCGACGTAGTGCCGGTGCTTGGCGATCGTCTTGATGTCGTCGTAGGTGTGCGGGTTGAAGTGCGACCCGGCTTGCCGCTGGTAGCGGCCGCCCTGGACGATGTGCCACAGGTGCGGGATGACGCACGCCTCCACGAAGAAGTCGCCGTGCGGGTTGTAGTCCAGCCCCCACGGGTTCGACGTGCCGTGCGCGAACACCTCGAAGGCGTGCTTCGTCGGGTGATACCGCCACACGCCGGCGTTGATCTTCTGCCGGTCCTTCTCGGGCGTGCCGGGCTTGCCGACCTTGCTGTGCGTGAAGACGCCGTGACAGCCGTACAACCAGCCGTCCGGCCCCCACACGAAGCTGTTCAGCGTCTCGTGCGTGTCTTCGTAGCCCCAGCCGTCGAGCAGGACCTTCGGCTCACCCGCCTTGTCGCCGTCGAGAATCGGGATGAACAGGAAGTACGGCGCGGCCCCGATCCAGAGGCCGCCGAACCCGTACTCGATCCCGCTGACGAGGTTCAGCCCCTCCAGGAAGACGGTCCGCTTGTCGAACTTGCCGTCGCCGTCGGTGTCCTCGAAGATCAGAACCTTGTCGCCGTTCTTCCGTTGGTTCTCCGGCAGCATCGGGCCGTCGAACGGCTTCCGCTTCGGGTAGACGAACGCCTCGACGACCCACAGCCGGCCGCGGTCGTCGAAGCAGAACGCGATCGGCTGGTGAACGTCCGGCTCCCCGGCGAACAGGCCGACCTTGAACCCCGGCGGTACGGTCATGTTCTTCGCCGCGTCGTCCGGCTTCTGCCCGGCGAACCGGTAGTCGTCCTGCACGAGCGGCGCGGGCCGGGCCGCGACCGTCGGCTTTTCCGCGTGGAACCGGAAGTCGTCGAAGTTGAGATGCCCCCAGTGCCCGGTGTGCGTGTCCACGAGGCGGACCTGAATCTCCTTCCCCTGCACCGTCGCCAGGTCCACGGCCACCCGTTGGAGCGTCTCCGTCTCGTCTGTGCTGCAGGCGCTGAAGAACGGCTTCTTCGTGGCCGCGTCGATCAGCTCGACGAACGTGGCCTTCGGGTGCGGCCCGCCGGCGACGAGGAAGCTGGCCCACGGGTGCGTCACCTTGAACGCCGCACTCGTCAGCGTGCCGGTCGCCTTGTCGCCGAGCTTCTCGAACCCGCCGATCCAGAATTGTCCCTGGTGCTTGCTTGTCATGTCGCCGCGGCGAGGCTTCACCGTGTCGCCCTTGATCGGCTGGCCGTCGAACGCATGGCCGTCGACCGTCCAGTCCTTGAGCGTGCCGGCCTCGAAGTCGAGGTTGAGCGGCTTGCCGTCGGCCCCGACGGGGAGGACGCCGGCGGCCGGGTCGGCCGACGCCGCGAGCGCGAGCGCGAGCAAGAGTGCGGTCATGGGAAGTGTCCGGGAGGGTGTGTGGGTAAAGTGATACCCGGAATCGGCGGCCGAAACAAGCAGGCGGAGGGTATTCCAACGTGGAACCCGGAGCGGGAGCGACGGGGTGTGGCGTTAGCCCCCACACCCCGTCGCTACCGCTCCGGGTTCCACACCCCGTCGCTACCGCTCCGGGTTCCACAAGACCGGCCATCGGGGGGACGATCCGGGTCACTCGCTCGCGAGGCCGGACCCGAGTTTGAACGCGGTGATGCCCGCGAGAATGAACCAGAGGGCGTCGATCGGCCGGAAGCTGTCGGCGAACCCCCGCGACCGGGCCTGCCCGCCGAGGTCGGCCATCAGCGCGTTGAACTCCGCCTGCTCCTCCGCGATCTTTCGCTGGCGGTCGGCGGCGGGGACGGCCAGCCACCGCTTCTTGGCCTCGGCCGTCACCGCCGGCAGGTAGTTCTTCTTGGCCGCGTCCGACAGGTTGTTGTTCGCGACGACCGCCTTCCCTTTCGCCCGCCACTCGGCCGCGACCTCGTCCGCCTTCTCGGCGATCATGTCTTCGTCCGTGACGACGATCTGAATCTTGCCGAGCTCCTTCTGCACGTCGTCCACGATCAGCGCGACGGCCAGGTACTTGCCGAGGACGATGGACAGGAACGCGAGGGCGACGGCGATCATGCCGTAGTTCACGCCGTCGTTCTCGCGGGCGACCAGCCGCACGCCGAGGCCGACGAGCAGCCCGACGCCCCACGCGATCCAGCCGATCTCCCGGTGCGTCGCGTAGGTGATGCCGCCCCAGATCGCGGCCCCGATCAGCCCGGCGGCCAGCCCGCCGCCGGCGGCCTTCAAGTAGTTGTTCACGCAACGTCCTCGCAACGGTTGGATCGGGAAAGTGCGGGCCATTCAACCCGACCCGCCGACGAAATGCAAGACGCGGGGCGTGAAAGGTGGGAGAAAAACCGGAAGTCGGCTCCGGGCAGTCGATCCACGAGAGTGGACCGACCCTTGCGACGGCGGACGACGCGGGCGTCGTCCGGGGACGGACGGGCACTTCGCCAACCCATCCGTTCGGCAGCCTGGCGACCGTTCGGTCATCGGTGGGGGGCACCGACCGAAGGCCCATGACTTTGCGTCCCCGCCTCGCGGCGGGTTTGCCATTTCGCGGTCTGAGACGAGCGTTGGGTCGCAAGCACGGCCGCGGAGCCGACTCCGACCCCGGCCACGAAAGCTGGCGCGGGGCCTCGGTTTCCATCCAGCTTAGGCGGCCCGCGACGGGGCGGAAGGGGAAAGTTACGGGAGCGGGCGAAAATTTGCCGGACGGTGGGATCGTGCGGCCGGGTCGATTCGGGCGGAAGCGCGCGATCCGACGGGAACCGCCGCGGCGCGAATCACTTCGCCGCGAGTAACTTCGGCAGCGCCTTCGTCACGTCGGCGACGGCCTTCTCTGTTAACTCGCCCTTGCGGAACGCGAAGTTCGCGACGACCTTCTCCTTCACGAACAGCAGCACGGTCACGTCGGCGTCCTTGTGCAGCTTGTACGCGGGCGGGCCGTCCACGTCCTCGAACGCGCCGACCGGCAGGCTCTTCAGTCCCTGCTTCTGGCCCCACTTGCCGAGGGCGTCGAGGTCGGCCGTCTCGGTCAGGTGCGTCATCCACGCCTTGAACCCGGCGTCCTTCTTCGCCACCGCCTCGGCGTCGAACTTCACGAGCAACTTCCCCAGCGGCTCGGACAGCGTGCGGGCGAACACCACGGCCGTCGGCTTCTCGGCCTGTTCGCAAATGTAACAGGTCTGCTGCCCGCGCTGCGGCCCGGTCGCGACGAGGAAGCTGTATGGCCCCGGCCGCTTGCCGACCGGCACGCCGGACGTAACGGGGTCGGCCGCGACGCACGGCGAGACGAGGAGCAACAAGAACGCGATTCGCATGGCGGAAGGTCCGGGTGGGTGGAAGGGTATTCTATAGCCCGACCGAATTGAACCGAGGGCGAGTGTCCGGCGGCGGCCGCGAGGGGGAACGAGTGCCGGCCGCCGCCGAACACACCACAATCTGGGACGGATCGGCGGTTTGTAAAAACTACCCCGCGGAAAACGGTCGGGAAAGCGCGTGAAACTGTAGCGGTCCCGCCGGGTGGCGCGGTCGTTCGGTCAGTAATCGGTCGATTTGAACTCGTACACGGACAGCGCCAGCGCCACGACCGCGAACGCCGCGCTCGACAGCACGGACAGCTCCGGCCGCGATAGGCCGCGCTGCTGCACCGCGTCCAGCTCCGGGACAGGCGAGACGAACCCGGTCGCCCGCATCGCGTCGTAGAACACGCCGCCCAGGTCGAGCGGCTTCGGCAGCACCCAGTACGCCACGTCCAGGAAGAACGACCCGGCGAACCCCTCCGGCGGCGACACCAGCACCCGCAGATGCGTGTAGTTGATCGTCCAGCAGAGCAGCCAGAAGAGCAGCGTGCCGAACACACACACGACCGTGCTGCGGCTGACGACGGCCAGGAACGCGGACACGGCGTAGAAGATCGCGAAGTTTAGCACGAGCATCGGCACGGCCAGCCAGTACGTGCCGTCCCACACGCCGGTCTTCGCGCCGAGGGCCAGCCACGTCGCGGCGACGAACACGAACGCCTGGATCGCGACGAACAGCACGACGCCGAGGTACTTCCCGAGCAGCACCGCCCACCGCGGGGCGGGCTTCGCGAGCAGCACCGTCGCGGACTGCGGTTCGAGGAACGTCGGCAGGAACCCGGCCGTCCAGAGCAGCGCGAGCAGCACCCCGGCCGTGTCCGCGAGGACGGCGGCGAGCCAGATCTGCACGTACCGCACGGCGTCCTCCCGGTGGCGGGCGACGGGGACTTTCATCATCCCGAACCCGAGCGACACCTCGCCGCTGACGACCTTCAGCCCGTCCTTCTTGACCTTCTCCTCGCCGATCCGCTTCGCCTGTTCCGGGGTGATGAACCCGCTCGCGTCGTACTGGTCGCCGGTCGCGGCGCTCGGCGCAGTGACGGTCAGGCTGAGGCAGAACAGGGCGCAGACGGAGGTGACGGCGAGCATCACCCACACGAGCTTCGTGGCGACCGACTGGCGGAACGTGTCGCGGACCATCCACCGGACCGTGCGAATCGCGATCGACAGGTTCATGCCGCGGCCCCCTTGTCGTACACGTCTTGCAACGCCGCCTCCAGGGGCCGACCGTTCGATAGGTCTTTAATGGTTCCGGTGAACGCCAGCTTCCCCGCCACGATGACGGCCGCCTCGTCGGCCAGTTCCTCCACCTCGGGAAGGACGTGCGAGATCAGCAGCACCGTCTTCCCGGCCGCCTTCGTCTCGCGGACGACCTCGCGGAGCAACTTCCGGCCGGTCAGGTCCAGCCCCTCCGTCGGCTCGTCGAGGATGAGCAGGTCCGGGTCGTTGATGATCGCTTGCGCGAGGCCGAGCCGCTGGACCATGCCCTTGCTGAACCGGCTGATCGTGTCGTGCCGGCGGTCGGCGAGGCCGACGCGGTCGAGCAGCCGGTCCACCTTCGCGGGCAGCTCTTCCGTCGGCAGGCCGGAGAGGCCGCCGTAGAAGTGCAGCACTTCGGCGGCGGACAGGTAGCGGGGGAAGGCGTGGTTCTCGTGCATGTACCCGACGCGGCCGAGGGTGGCGCGGTCGGACAGCGGCCCGCCGAGCCGGGTGATCGTGCCGCCGGTCGGCCTCGCGAGCGACAGCAGCAGTTTGACGAGCGTGGTCTTCCCGGCCCGGTTCGGCCCGAGCAGAGCGAACACCTTCCCGGCGGGAACGGTGAGGCTGACACCGCGGACGGCCGGGATGGTCCGGCGGCGGAGCGGGTCGGTGGCGTAGTCCTTGCGGACGTTCTCGAAGACGGCGGCGGTCATGGGGGAAGTGTAGCTCACGCCCGGCCGGAAGAGTGGCGGCGGGGGAAGAAAGTGTCAACGGGGCGGAACGCCCGACTTCCGAAGTCCGGCTTCGACTTCGGAAGTCGATCCCGGGAGGAGCGTCCACAAGACCCGCGGAAGCCCCTCATCCCGCTCCACTTCCGAAGTCGAAGCCGGACTTCGGAAGTCAGCTCACGGCAGCACCAGCACCGCCAGCGTGCCGTCGGCGTTGGCGCTGATGAGCTTCTTGCCGTCCGGCGTGAACGCCACGCCGTTCACGGCCGTCGGCATCGCCCACGCCCGCAACTCCTTGCCGGCCAGGTCGAACGCCTTCACCTCGCCCTCCGCGCCGATCACCGCGAACTTGTCCCCGGTCGGGACGACCATCACGCCCATCACCCCGGCCACGCCGGTCTTGATCGTTTGCAGCACCTCCCGCTTTGCCGTGTCCACGACCCTCGCCACGCCGTCCTCGTCCACGGCCACCAGTTTCGCCTTGTCCGCCGTCAGCCCCACGTCCGCCACCCGCTTGACGTGAATCGGCAAGTCGCCGCCGACGGATTCCCGCTTGGCCGTGTCCCAGATTCGGAGGGTGCCGTCGTCCGCCCCGGAAACGACCCACGACAGATCGGCCGAGAACGTGGCGCAACTCGGCGTCCGCTCCTTCTCGGTAATCGGCTCCGGGGCCTTGCCGTCGCCAAGTGGGACGATTTCGTAAACGTCCTTCGTGCCCCGCGACCAGACGCCGACCCGCGTGCCGTCCGCGGACGGTTGCAGGACGTAAATTTTGCCCGTGGACTGGCTCTTGTCCTGCTTCGCCCCCGCGACGGACCAGACGCGAAGCCGCGAATCGTCGCCCCCGGAAGCGACCTTTTCCAGCCCGACGAAGCAAACCGCGAACACCACCTCCGTCGAGCCGGCCAACGTGGCGACTTCCTTCCCGGTCGCCAGCTCCCAGATTTTGATCGTCTTGTCGTCGGACCCGGAGGCGATGAGCTTGCCGTCCTTCCGCACGGCGACGGCCTTCGCCGCCATCGCGTGGCCGATCCGGGCGGACGCCTCGGCCTTGCTCAGCTCGAACACTCGCGCGACCTTGTCCACGCCGACGGACAGGATGTGTTCCCCGTCCGGGGCGAACGCCACGGCCGTCACCCAGTCCGTGTGGCCGCGGAGGGTGCGGACCTCCGCGCCGGTGGCCGTGTCCCAGACGTGGATCGCCATGTCCGCCCCGGCGGACGCCGCGAGTTTCCCGTCCGGGCCGAACGCCACCGCCGACAGCGCCGCCGTCACGCCGGTCGCGGTGGGGCGCTTCGTCGTGTCGTCCTTGTTCAACTGCGAAAGCGTGCCGTCGTCGGAGACGGACCAGAGGGCGAACTTGCCGTCGCCGCCGACGGTGGCGAGCTTCCCGCCGTCGGCGCTGTACGCGATGGCCGCGACCCCGGCGACATGCGCCTGCTGCCCCGTGCCGACCGGCTTCGCTTCAGACGCCGTGACGTTCAAAATCGTCAGCCACCCGTCGGCCGTGCCGACGGCGACCTGCTTGCCGCCCTTGCGGACGGCGAGTGCGGCGACGGCCGACCGGCCGGGCCACGTCCACGCCGCCTTCCCGGCCTCCACGTCCCAGCCCTTCACCGCCTTGTCGATGCCGCCGGACACGACGGTCGGCCCGTCGGCCGCGACCGCCAGCACCGCCGACCCGTGGCCGGTCAGGTCGCGAAGGAACTTCCCGCCCTTCGCGTCCCACAGCTTCACGACCTTGTCGCCGCCCGCCGACGCCAGCCGGCCGCCCGGCAGGAACGTCAGGCTCGTCACCGCGCCGGCGTGGCCAGTCAGCTTGTGTTCGAGCTTGCCGGTGGCCGTTTCGTAGACCCGCACCGTCCGGTCCGCGCCGCCGGTGGCGTACTTCGTGCCGTCTTGGCCGAACGCGGCCGTCCAGACGGAATCCGTCGCCTCGGTGGACGCGCGGTGTTCGTCGGTCGCGCTCAGGTCCCAGAGGCGGATCGTGCCGTCGTCCGTCCCGGCGGCGAGTTGCTTCCCGTCCGGGCGGACCGCGACGGCCGTGGCCGGGCCGAGCAGTCCCTGGAAGTGGCGGACCGTCTTGCCGGTGGCGGAATCCCAGACGCGGACCGTCTTGTCGTCGCTGGCCGTGGCGAACAGCTTCCCGTCCTTCGTCGCGGCGACGGCGTGGATGCGGCCGGCGTGCCCCTCGAACCGCAGGGCCGTCGTCGCCATGCCCGCCGCGGACCCGCCGTCCGGGCCGGGGCCGGTCGTCAGCCGCGGCTTCTGGTCGCCGCCGGCGGTGAAGATTTTCGCCCCGTCGCTGGTGAACAGCACGCCGAGGTTCGCGGCGTTGGCGTCGCTCGCCTGGACGGCCATGACCGGCTTCTTGTCCGACCCGTCGGCCTTGTACACGGCGAGCAGGCCGTTCGCGTCCGTGGCCGCGACGAGCTTCCCGTTCGGGCTGACGGCCACCGCCTCGATCCGCGCGTTCTGGGCCGGGAACGCGACCGCTTCCTTCGCCGTCTCGATGGTCCAGACGCGGACGATCTTGTCGTCGCCGCCGGTGGCGAGGTGCTTGCCGTCCGGCAGGAACGCGAGGCCGCGGATGAGGAGCTGGTTGTGACCGGGAATCTTCTTCTTGAGCTTCCCGGTCTTCAAGTCCCAGACGTGAATCTCGCCGCTGCCGGTGGACGCGACGAGCGTGCCGTCCGCGGACACGGCGACGGCCGGGACCTTGAAGATCGACCGGTCATCGACGGTGGCCTTGTCGTCGCCCGGCGGGGTGACGTGGCCGCGGTACGTGAACACCTCGCGGCCGTTGCCGAGGTCCCAGACGCGGACCGTGCCGTCCCGCGACGCGGAGATCAGCTTCTCGCCGTCCGGCGTGTACGTCATGGCGTTGACGCGATCGGCGTGCCGCAGGCGGACGTACCCGATGACCCGCTCGACGTTCTCCGGCAGGCCGAGCGGCCGGGCCGGCAGCGCCCAGCGCGCCTCGCGGGCCAGCTTCGCCGCGAGCGGCAGCTTCTCGGCCTTGAGGGCGGCGTTCGCCTTCTCCGCGAACTGGTCGGCGGCGGTCATCCGGTCGGCCGGCTCGCCGAGCTTGACGGCCTCGGCCCGTTCCTCCTTGAACTTGGCGAGCGTCGCGGTGACGGCGTCCGCCGTCTGCGCGAGCGCGTTCCCCGCGAAGCCCGTTAGCAACGCTGCCGCCACGAGAAACCGGGCCATGACTGCTCTCCTGATGAAGCCGAGTGGAGTATACAGGGCAGCCCCGACGGCGGGAACGAACGAGTTACACGCCGCGGCGATCTGGTATGATGCGTGGCAGACGCGCGGAGGGCGAAACCATGAGCAGCGTTCGCGGCCGATGGCGGAACGGGAAGGTCGAACTGGAAGGCACGCCACCGGCCGACTGGCCGGAGGGGGCGGAAGTCGAGACGCGGCTGAGCGAGACGGCCGAGGAGGTTCCGGCCGAAGACCCGTCGTTGACCGGGACCGACCCGGAGTCGGTGGCCCGGTGGGAAGCCTACTTCGATAGCTTGAAACAGTTTCAAATGTCGGACGAGGATTACGCGGAGTTCAACCGCGTTCTTGAAGAATATAAGCACTGGGAACTGGCGAACTGGGAGAAGTACCAAGAGAGGATCCGGGGACTGTTCCCCTAGCGGATGGCACGACCACATTCGGAGGAAGTCATGAGCAGCGTTCGCGGGAAGTTACGGAACGGGAAGGTCGAGTTCGACAACCCATTACCGGCCGACTGGTCGGAAGGGGCGGAAGTGGAAACGCGGCTGACGGGCGACGATCGAGTCGCCTCGAACGACGTTCTCGACACGGACGAGAAGTGGGCGGAATTCTTCGAGTCGATCAAGGAGTACCAGATGAACGACGAGGAGTACGCCGAGTTTCAGCGCATCCTCGAAGAGCGAAAGCAATGGCAGCTAGCGAACTGGGAGAAGTACCAACAGAAAATCCGAGGGCTATTCCCATGAGTCGGAAGTACCTCTTGGACACGAACGCGGTCAGCGACCTGTTCAACAAACGCCGCGGTGTTGACCTGCAGGCCATTCGGGTCTCAAAGACCGGGGCCGTACTCGGCACTGCCCTGCCCATCGTGGGGGAACTCTACTACGGGGCGGAGGCGAGTTCGACCCGCGACCGAAACCTGAAGTTGTTGAAGTCCAGCTTGCGCAAGTTGCGGCAGTGGCCTTTTGACTCCGCTGCCGCCCGAGAGTACGGGCGGATCGCGGCCGAACTCGACCGGCGTGGGCGTCCCATACAACAGGTGGACATCCAACTCGCAGCCGTCGCCCTCGTCCTCGGCGCGACGGTCGTGACGACGGACTCTGACCTCTCCGCCGTGCCGGGGCTGAGCGTCGAAAACTGGGCCGTCCCGCCGCCTCCTCCCGTTCCCGCCACCTCGTAAGATGCCCCTCAGTCGCGATTCCCACACCCTTCACAAGGCAGTGCAATCATGTCCGCTACCGCCGACATCGGCCTCATCGGCCTCGCCGTCATGGGCGAAAACCTCGTCCTCAACATGGAAAGCCGCGGGTACACCTGCGCCGTGTTCAACCGCACCACCGACAAGGTGGACGCGTTCGTCAACGGCCGCGGCAAGGGGAAGAAGTTCGTCGGCGCGCACACGCTCAAGGACTTCGCCGCCAGCCTCAAGCGGCCGCGGAAGGTCATGATGATGGTCAAGGCCGGGCAGGCCGTCGATGACACCATCGCGTCAGTCCTGCCGTACCTCGAACCCGGCGACATCCTCATCGACGGCGGCAACACCCACTTCCCGGACACCAGCCGGCGGATGAAGGCGCTCAAGGAGAAGGGCATCCTGTTCGTCGGCAGCGGCGTGAGCGGCGGGGAAGAAGGCGCATTGAAGGGGCCGAGCATCATGCCCGGCGGGGCGGCCGAGGCGTGGCCGGCCGTCAAGCCGATCTTCCAGGCCATCGCCGCGAAGGTGGACGACGGCGTCCCGTGCTGCGACTGGGTCGGGCCGGAGGGGGCCGGGCACTTCGTCAAGATGGTC
>NZ_JCABYM010000038.1:0-4897 GCF_059499385.1 Limnoglobus sp.
GGGGGGAGGGAACAAAGCCAGCCTCTGGACCGCCCATCGTTTTGGAGACCCACCCATGCCGACCCCGTTGGACGCCACCCTCGCCGCGCTCGGCGTCGCCTCGCCGTCCCCCGTCGCTGTCGGCCGCCGCTGGCTCGCCGGCTCCGGCCCGACGCTCGACGTGCGGACGCCCATCGACGGCTCGCAACTCGCGGCCTTCCCGCAGGCCACGGCCGCCGACCTGAAGCCGCTGCTCGCCGCCGCGACTTCCGCCTTCAAGGATTGGCGGATGGTCCCCGCCCCGGTCCGCGGCGAGTTCGTCCGCCGCATCGGGGAGAGGCTCCGCCAGAAGAAGGAGCAACTCGCGCAGGTCGTCAGTTGGGAGGCCGGCAAGATCACGCAGGAGGCGCTCGGCGAAGTCCAGGAGATGATCGACATCTGCGACTTCGCCGTCGGCCTCAGCCGGCAGCTCTACGGCCTCACCATCGCCAGCGAGCGGCCGCGGCACCGGCTCATGGAGCAGTGGCACCCGCTCGGGCCGGTCGGCGTCATCACCGCGTTCAACTTCCCCGTCGCCGTGTGGGCGTGGAACGCCATGCTCGGCCTCGTCTGCGGCGACCCGATCGTCTGGAAGCCGTCGCACAAAACACCCCTGTGCGCCCTCGCCACGCACGCCGTCGTGATAAACGTGCTGAACGAGATGCCCGAAATTCCGGACGGCGTCGTCAGCCTCATCGTCGGCGGGACGGACGTGGGCGAGGCGGTCGCGGCCGCGGCGGAGCTGCCGCTCGTGTCCGCGACCGGCAGCACGCGGATGGGCCGGGCCGTCGGGCAGGCGGTCGCCGCCCGGCTCGGCCGGTCGCTGTTGGAACTCGGCGGCAACAACGCGATGATCGTCGCCCCGTCCGCCGACCTGGAGCTGGCCGTGCGGTCGATCACGTTCGCGGCCGTCGGGACGTGCGGCCAGCGCTGCACGACGCTGCGGCGGCTGATCGTTCACAAGTCGATCATCAAGCATCTCGTCGCGTCGCTGAAAACCACGTATGCGCAGCTGCGGATCGGTAACCCGCTGGGGGCCGGCACGCTCGTCGGCCCGCTGATCGACGAGGCGGCGTTCGACGCGATGCAGAAGGCGCTCGACGCCGCCCGCGCGAGCGGCGGCACGGTCTTCGGCGGCGAGCGGATTCCCCGCGCCGGCGTTTACGTCAACCCGGCCATCGTCGAGATCGACCCGTACTCGCCCATCGTTCAGCAAGAAACGTTCGCGCCGATCCTTTACGTGATGCCGTATAAGGACCTGACCGAAGCCATCGACATCCAGAACGGCGTCCCGCAGGGGTTGGCGTCCGCGATTCTGACGAACGACCTGCGGGAGGCGGAGTGGTTCCTGTCGCCGGCCGGGTCGGACTGCGGGATCGCGAACGTGAACATCGGCACGAGTGGGGCGGAGATCGGCGGCGCGTTCGGCGGCGAGAAGGAAACCGGCGGCGGCCGCGAGTCCGGGTCGGACGCATGGAAGGCGTACATGCGGCGGGCGACGAACACGGTCAACTACTCCCGCGACCTGCCGCTCGCCCAGGGGATCAAGTTCGGGGTGTGAGCCGCGGCGGAAACTGGCACGCGGGTTGCTGCACGACTGCTGCCGAAAACGACCCACGCCCTTCCTCCCGGAGGGACCGTCGATTCGTTGCCCACGACACGCCCGTCGCGCGGCTGTGCGCACTCGCGTGCGCACCCGGTTCCCCACCCTCATTAGCCATGCCGAACTCCCTAAAAGCACCGCCGTCGGCCACCGGCATCCCTGGCCTGGACGACATCCTCGTCGGCGGGTTCGCCCCCAGCCGCCTGTACCTCGTCGAGGGCGACCCCGGCGCGGGCAAGACCACCCTGGCCATCCAGTACCTGCTCGAAGGGCGGAAGCGGGGCGAGGTGTCGCTCTACGTCACGCTCTCCGAAACGAAGGTCGAACTCGAAGCCGTCGCCCGGTCCCACGGGTGGACGCTCGACGGCGTCAACGTCCTGGAACTGGTCGCGTCCGAGGCGGAACTGGAGCCGGACAACCAGACCACCATGTTCCAGGCGGCCGACATCGAACTCGGCCAGACGACGACGGCCATCCTCGCCGAGGTCGAGCGGCTGAAGCCCCGCCGGGTCGTCGTCGATTCCCTGTCCGAACTCCGACTGCTCGCGCAGAACCCGCTCCGCTACCGGCGGCAAGTCCTCGCCCTCAAGCAGTACTTCATCGGCCGGGACTGCACCGTCCTGCTGCTGGACGACAAGACGTCCGACGGCAACGACATGCACCTGCACAGCGTCGCCCACGGCGTCCTGTCCCTCGAGCACCTGTCGCCGGAGTACGGGGCCGAGCGGCGGCGGCTGCGGGTGTTGAAGTTCCGCGGCAAGAAGTACCGCGGCGGCTACCACGACTTCAACGTCATCACCGGCGGGCTGGACGTGTTCCCCCGGCTGGTCGCGGCCGAGCACGCCCAGGGCCGCGAGCGGCGGACCCTCGCCAGCGGCGTCCCGGAACTCGACGCCCTGCTCGGCGGCGGGATCGACTACGGGACCAGCTCGCTGTTCATCGGCCCGGCCGGCAGCGGCAAGTCGTCCGTCGCCATCAGCTTCGCCCGTGCCGCCGCCGCGGCCGGGGAGCGGGCGGCGATGTTCGTCTTCGACGAGCGGGTGGAAACCCTCCTCCACCGCGCGGAGGGGTTGGGCCTGGACCTCGCCCCGTTGCTGAAGGCGAAGACGCTCACGATCCAGCCGGTGGACCCGGCGGAACTGTCGCCGGGCGAGTTCGTCGCGGCCGTCCAGCGGGCCGTGGACGGCACGGACGGCCACCCGCCGGCCACGGTCGTCGTCATCGACAGCCTCAACGGCTACCTGCACGCCATGCCGGAGGAGAAGTTCCTGACCGTGCAGCTGCACGAGCTGCTCACGTACCTGGGGCACAAGGGCGTCGCCACGTTCATGATCCTCGCCCAGCACGGGATGCTCGGGACGATGGAGGCCCCGATCGACACCACATACCTGGCGGACACGGTCGTCCTATTCCGGTACTTCGAGGCACTGGGCGAGGTCCGGCAGGCCCTGGCCGTGGTGAAGAAGCGGACCGGCAAGCACGAGCGGGCGATCCGCGAACTCAACCTCGAAGGGGGCGTCCGGATCGGCGGGCCGCTGACGGACTTTCAGGGCGTGCTGACCGGCGTGCCGGTCTACCGCGGCCGGGGCGACGGGCTGATGGGGGCCGAGAATGGCTGACCCCGACGGGGTGGATGAACGCGTCCTGTTGCTCTCCCCGACGACCAAGGACGGCCAGACCGGCTGCCGGCTGCTCGCCGACGCCGGGCTGCGCGGCCACCTGTGCGGGTCCGTCGCGGAGGTGTGCGCCGCCGTCGCGGCCGGCGCGGGGGCCGTCATCGTCCCGGCCGAGGCCCTGCTCGACGGCGGGCGGGACCGGCTGGCCGCCGCCCTCCGGCAACAACCGCCGTGGTCCAACCTGCCCGTCCTCGTCCTCATGTCCGCCGGCCGGATGCCCGGCCACCGCGTCCAGACGCTGCTCGATATCGGCGACGTGACGCTCCTCAAGCGGCCGCTCGAGCCGGCCGAGTTCGTCGCCGCCGTGCACGCCGCCCTCCGCGACCGCCGCCGGCAATACCTCGTCCGCGACCACATGGCCGAGCAGGCCCGGCAGGCGGAGGACCTCCGCGCCGCCGACCGCCGCAAGGACGAGTTCCTGGCCATGCTCGCCCACGAACTCCGCAACCCGCTCGCCCCGATCCGCAACGGGCTGCAAATCCTCAAGATGGCCGCCGACAAGCCGGCCGCCGTCGCGAAGACGCGGGACATGATGGACCGCCAGGTCCAGCACCTGTCCCGGCTCGTGGACGACCTCCTCGACGTGTCCCGGATCACCCGCGGCAAGGCCGAACTCCGCAAGGGCCAGGTGGACCTGACGGCCGCCCTCGGCCGGGCCGTCGAGACCGTCCGGCCGCTCATCGAGGAGCGGCGGCACAAGCTGATCGTCACCCAGCCGGGCCGCCCGGTCTGGGTCTGGGCGGACGCCACCCGGATCACCCAGGTCGTCGGCAACCTTCTCACGAACGCCGCGAAGTACACGGAGGAGGGCGGCCGCATCACCCTCGCCCTGGAGGAGCCGAACGGCGACGCCGTCATCCGCGTCACGGACACCGGCACCGGCATCCCGGCGGACATGCTGCCGAAGGTGTTCGAGCTGTTCACGCAGGTGGACCGCACGCTCGACCGGTCGCAGGGCGGCCTGGGCATCGGCCTCACGCTCGTCAAGAGCCTCGTCGAGATGCACGACGGCACGGTCGCGGCGCACAGCGGCGGCGTCGGCAAGGGGAGCGAGTTCGTCGTCCGGCTGCCGAAGATGCCGGCCGACCAGGTGGCGCTGTCGCGGCCGAAGAACGGCACCGACTTCGCCGACGGCCCGCGGCACCGCATCCTCGTGGTGGACGACAACGTGGACGCCGGCGAGAGCCTCGGCCAGTTGTTGCAGTTCTCCGGCCACCAGGTGGTGGTGGCGCACAGCGGCCCGAAGGCGATCGAGGTCTCCCGCGCGTTCCAACCGCGGGTGGCGCTGCTGGACATCGGGCTGCCGGGGATGGACGGGTACGAGCTGGCCCGGTCGCTGCGGGCGGAGCCGTTCGGCCCGGAACTGCTGTTGATCGCGCTGACCGGGTACGGCCAGGACGAGGACCGCCGCCGAACGCGGGAGGCCGGGTTCGACCACCACCTGACGAAGCCGGCCGACCCGAAGGTGCTGGTGAAGATCCTCGCGGGGAAGACGAGCTACTGACCCCCGCAACGCACGTTGCAAATCTTTTTCCCTTCCCCCCGCCCGGATCGAATCTTAGACTGCGCCGGATAGTGAACGTGTGTTCACATCACGCCG
>NZ_JCABYM010000039.1:0-6724 GCF_059499385.1 Limnoglobus sp.
AGGGAGGAAGCTCACCCCCCTCCCTAACCCTCCCCCCCAAGGGGGGAGGGAACAAAACCAAACCTCTTGAGCAACCACTTCGCCCCGAACGGCAGCAACCCCAACAGCGATACCGCGAGCAGCAACTCCAGCGACAGCGCCTCGCGCGGCGACTCGACCTTCGCCGCGGCCGTGCCGACGTTCACGATCACGAACGCCCCCGGCAACATGCCGAGCCAGCTGCCCCACGTGAACGTCCGCGTCCGCAGCGGCGTCAGGCCCATCACCAGGTTCACGAGGAAGAACGGCAGCACCGGCATGAGGCGCACGGTCAGCAGGTACGTCGCGCCATCCCGCTCCACGCCGCGCTCGACGGCCGCGAGCCGGGGGCCGAACCGCTCCTTCACCCAGTCGCGGAGGAGGTAGCGGGCGGACAGGAACGCGACCGTCGCGCCGACGGTCGCGGCCGACACCGCGAGCAGCGTGCCGAGCCACCGGCCGAACAGCGCCCCGGCGAGCAGGCTCATCGCCGTCGCGCTCGGCAGCGACAGCCCCGTGACGACGACGTATGCGAGGAAGAACACGGCCGCGGAGAGGAGCAAGTTTTCGTTCGCGAACGTCTGCCACGCGGTCAGCCGTTCGCGGACGGCCTGCCACGTCGCGTTCGAGTCCGGGGCGAACAGGAACGCGGCCACGAGTAGCAATCCGACCCCGACGGCGAAGTGAATTCTCCGGGGCCTCATAGTAGTAGGCACACTCCGTGTGCCGTCTCCTTCGCGCCGCGGAGACCCGCAGAAACGCACCGCGGCGCACAACAGACGGCACACGGAGTGTGCCTACTACTACGGCGTCTCGACGGTGACGGCCATCACGACCGGGGCGGTCGCGTCCGGCCCTTTCACCAGCTCGATGCTCTTGATCGCCTCGCTCCGCTTCGGCGACACGCTCAGGTAGCGGATCTGCTGGCCGCGGAGCTGGAACGCGAACTGCGACCCCGGTACGTCCACCCGGCGGATGTAGTCCGCGACGTGGACGCCGTTCTTCCACTCGTGGTCCTCGGCCTTGCCGTCCGCGTAATGCAGCCGGACGACCATGCTCACCGTGTCCTTCTCGCCGTAGGGCGACGCCCACCCGCCGACCCCGCCGAGGAAGTGGATCGCCTTCGCCGCCGTGTTGCACGGCAGCGTCACGCTCTTCGGCATCGTCGGCGGGATGGCCCCGCTCGTGCTGTAGAGCAGGATCGCGTTCTTCTGCTTGTCCCCGTTCGGGTCTACCAGGTAGAACGGGACCTTGTTGAACTCCTTCGGCTTCCAGTCCCGGAAGATCAGCCGCTCCACGTCCGCGTCCTCGCGGAAGAACATCCCCTTCGTACTGACCACCGTGGCGTACTTGTCGAGCGGGATCGGCACATACTTGCCCTTCTGCGTCATGAACTCCAGCAGGTCGGTCAGCTCCTCGACCTTCATCGTCTTCTCGAAGCCCTCGGGCATCAGCGACTTCGGCGATTCCTTCAGCGTCTCGATGTCGTCCCGGCTGACGGCGTGCCGTTTGTTTTCGGCGTCGATCAGTTCCACGCTGGTCCGCGTCTCCGACGCCAGCAGGCCGATGACGGTCCGGCCGTCGAGGAGGTTGGCGGTGTACGCCTTGAAGTTCCCCTCCACGCTCCGCGACGGGTCGAGGACGTGGATCAAAATCTCTTCCTTCGGGTGGACGGCGAACCCGGTCAGGTCCGGGCCGATCGTGTTCCCCTCGCCGCCGTGCTTGTGGCACTTCGCGCAATGCGTGACGAACGCCTTCTTCCCCTGCCCCACGTCGCCGGTCTTCGCGAGGACGTGCTTCAGTTCTTCGATCACCTTCTGCCGGTTCGCGTCCGGTAGCCCGCCGCCCATCGCGAGAAGTTTCGTCGCGCGGGTGCCGATCTCCTTGTTCGGGTGCGCGGCCAGCGCCGTCTTCTGGTCGAGCGCCAGCAGGTCGAACCGGAGGTCGCCCTTCTCCACCGCGTCGAGGAAGGCGGTCGCCGATTCTGGCCGCGCCAGCACGACCCGCAGCGCGATCGGCCGGACGGTCGGGGCGAGGTCCTTCAGCTTCGCGACGACGGCCGGGCCGACGTTCTTCGCCCGGCTGTTCGCCAGGGCTTCAAAGATCGCCGTCGAGAAGGCCGCGGACGACTTGCCGGTGACGGCGGCGACGATCTGCTTCGCCGCGTCGTCGCTCTCCGGCTGGAACTCGATGATCTGCTTCGCCGCGTCGATCCGGGCGGAATCGCTCGCCTTCTCGTCGGCGAGGGTGACGAACAGCCCCTTCGACAGTTCGCCGAGTTGCGTGTCGAGGCCCTTCACACCCCACCCGGCGGCGAGCTTCAACAGCCGGCCGCGGGAACTGGCGGACGCCTTGCCGAGCAGCCCGCCGATGGCCTTCTGGCCCTCCGGCGTCAGGTCCGCACTCAGCTTGCCGGACGCCCCGGATAGGCCGGTGATGACTGCGTTGGCGACGTCGGCCGACTTTGCGGCGTCGAGCGCGACGAGCAGGTCGCTCAACCCCTTCCCCTTCGACGTGGCGGCGTAGTGCCGCGCGACGAACTCGACGACTAGTAGGTCGGCCCGCGACAGTTGCGGCTTCGCCGCGGCGGCCGAGAGGAAGTGAACGTCGTGAACCGCGGCCGCGATGGTGAACGCCTGCGACAGCGATTGGTCGCCGTAGGTCGTCGCGTCCGACAGGCAGCTGGCGAGTATCTTGCCGTACTCGGCCGACGCCGGTTCGTCCGCGATGCGGAGGAAGGATTGCAACCGCTCCGGCAGCGAGTTCGAGTTGACCCGCTCCGCGTCGAGCGCCGCCTTGTTCTCGATGACCTTCAACCCCTCGACGGCCTTGCCCTTCTCGACGAGCAGCCGCTGGGCGTGCAGCCGCCACGCGAGGTTGTGGTGCTTGAGCGTCTCGACGAGTTGCTCCGGCGTCGCGTCCTTCAGGTTGACCCGCGGTTCCGGCTTCGCCTTCGTATAGACGACGCGGTAGACGCGGCCGTACTTCTTATCCCGGTACGGGATCTCGTAGGCGTTCCCCTTGCCCGTCTGGTAGCCCTGTGGCGTCGGGTTGTGCTGGACGATGATGTTGTACCAGTCCATCACCCACATGTGGCCGTCCGGGCCGACGCGGGCGTCGATCGGGGCGGCCCAGTCGTCGCGACTGGCGACGAGGTTCCACCCGTACCGCGCCGTGTAGCTGCTGCCGTTCGGCTGGAGCACGAGCGCGGCCGTCAGGTGCGCCGTCGGCTCGCTCACGAACGCGACCTTGTTCCAGTACTCCTCCGGGTAGGTGCGGGCGGTGTAGATCTCGCACCCGGCCCCGGCCGTGAACCCGCCGTGCCAGTCCACCTGCCGGTACTCCTTAACCACCGGCTCCACGTGGTTGTCGTACACGATGTTCGCCAGAGCGCTCGGCGTCAGCCCGCGGACCTTCTCGAAGTACCGGTTCGGGATCGTCAGGTGGACGAGCGGGCAGCCGTTCGCGGTGCTGCCGAAGAGTTCGCCGTTTTCGTTGAACGCGACGCCCCAACTGTTGTTGTTCGTGGACCGCAGGAACTCGAGCTTCGTGACCTTCGGGCCGGGTTCGACCTTGAATCGGAACAGCCCCTGGCCGAACCGGACGGTCTCCCCGTTGACGGTCCCGGCGTACCCGCTGTACCCGCACATGCCGTAGACCCAGTTGTCGAACCCGTACCGCAGGTTGCTCGGCCCGGCGTGCGTGTCCCGCGTGCCCCAGCCGGAGAACAGGACTTCCCGCAAGTCGGCCTTGCCGTCGCCGTCCGTGTCCTTCAGGAACAGCGTGTGCGGGGCGGACAGCACGACCAGCCCGCCGTGCAGGTTCAACATGCTCGTCGGGATGCTCATCTTCTCGGCGAACGTCGTGACCGTGTCGCACACCCCGTCGCCGTCGCCGTCCTCGCAAACGACGATCTTGTCCCGGCCCTCGCCGTCCCGTTGCAGCTCGTTCGGGTAGTCGTAGCTGAGCGCCAGCCACAGCCGGCCCCGCTCGTCCCACGTCATGCAGATCGGCTTTCCGCCGCCGAGCTTCTCCTCGGTCACGAACGGCTTCATCTCGAAGTCCGTCGGCGTGACGTAGTGCTTGACCGACTCCGCCGCCGGCAGCGGCTTCTGCATCTTCTTGATCGGCTCCCGTTGCGTGCCCCACCGCTCGCCGGCCGGGTAGTACGGGAGGACCGCGTCGACGAACTCGAACGGCTTCGCGTCCTTCGCGAACTCCGTCACCTTCGGCCGGTCCACGTAGGGCGGCACGTCCTCCAGCCCCTTGTTGCACGCCCACCGCGTCCCGCGTTCCACGAGCGCGATGAAGCCGGGGTGGCTCCACGTCCGTTGGTCGTGGCCCCACGCGGTGTAGAACACCCGCCCCTGGCCGTGCGTGCGAACCCACGTCCAGGGCTCGGACACGCCGCCCTCGGTGCGGACTTCCAGGACGGTGCGGTCTTTCTGGTTGTGCTTGTGGTGCGTGTACGTCTCGTCCCACGACTGGAACGACTCGAACCCCTTCATGACCGGGTGGTCCGGGGCGGTCGCCGTGACGCGGAAGACGCCCGTGGTGTGACTGCGGAACTGTGCCCCGACGAGGTCGATGTACGGCTGGCTGCGGATGAAGCAGTAGCTCGCGCAGTGTAGCGGGATGAACCCCTTCCCCGAAGCGACGTAGTCGAGCAACGCCTTCTCGTTCTCCGGCTGCCACTCGGTGTGGTTCGCGAAGATCATCAGCCCGTCGTATTTGTTCAGCGTCTCGGCGTTGAGGTCGGACACCTTGTCCGTGTACGTCAGGTGGACGTTCCGCTTCGCGAGTTCCGGTTGCAGTTGCCGGAACCGCGCGGCCGGCTGGTGGCCGGCGTTGTCCCCGAGGAACAGCACCGTCAGTTTCGGCGGCTCGGCCGCCGCCACCGCCGCGAATACGAGTGAAAGAAACGCGGAGAGGCACTTCATGGTTTCACCCAGGCTACCGAGAGGTTGGACTTACGAAGTCCATTCTTACATATTCCTAAAAAATTTGACACGACTTCTGATTTCTGATTGACGTGCCCCCACCCATTCGTTCACAATCTTTTCATATTCCGATCCGGGGCTACCCCATCTCCTCGTGACCGGATTCGGTTGGACCTCCCCTCCCAGGTCGTTCGATGAAACATGTCAACTGGTGGTTGGCTCGCCCGTTGGGGTCGCTCTTTGTCGTTGCCGGCTGCCTCGCCCTCCCGTCGTGCGGTCCGTCGGGGCCACGGCTGTACCCCGTTACCGGGCAAGTCCTATTCGAGGACAAGCCGGCGGCCGGGGCGACGGTCGTGTTCCACCTCGTCGGCGGAAGCGCGGACGCGCCGAAGCCGGGAGCGACCGTCAAAGACGACGGGTCGTTCACGCTCAACTCGTACCCGCACGGGGCGGGCGCGCCGGAAGGCGACTACACGGTCCTCGTGACGTGGTTCGAGGAGTCGAAGAACGAGAACGCCGACCCGAAGAGCCGCATCCCGACCCGGTACGCCGACCCGGCGAAGTCCGGGTTGAAGGCGGCCGTGAAGCCGGGCACGAACGCCCTCGAACCGTTCAAGCTGACAAAAAAGCCTTAGTACAGCCCCATTTCTTCTCTCCTTTTTCCGGAGGTCTGTCATGACCGGCTCTCTCTCCCAAACCCGCCGCGGGTTCACGCTCATCGAGCTGCTCGTCGTCATTGCCATCATCGCGATCTTGATCGGCCTGCTCCTGCCCGCCGTGCAGAAGGTCCGCGAGGCCGCCGCGCGGGCGAAGTGTACGAACAACGTGAAGCAGTTGTCGCTGGCCGTCCACGGGTACCACGACGCGAACGCCCGCCTCCCGGCCGCGCGGGAGCAGGTGCTCGTCGGCGGGCAGACGGTCAAGTTTCACTCGTGGACGACCCGCATCCTGCCGTACATCGAGCAGGAGAACGTCTTCCGCCAGTACAACTTCAACCTGAACTGGGACGAGGGGGCGAACCAGAACGTCGGCGGGCCGATCCGGAACACGATCCCGACGTTCCTCTGCCCGTCCGCCCCGCAGAGCGGCCGGCACGCCAACCGCGGGGTGACGGACTACGCCGCGACGACCGAGCGGACGTGGCCGAACGCCTACGTCTCGACCGGCCCGACCGGGCAGGCGCAGTTCGTCAGCACGGCCGACCCGTACTACATCGGGATGCTGCCGCACGACAAGGTGACGAACAACGTCGAGGACAAGAGCCGGCGGACGATCCTGGCCGTGCAGGACGGCACGTCGAACACGATGATGATTGCCGAGTGCGCCGGCCGGAACCTGCGGTACGTGATGGGGGCCGAGGACGCGGTGCAGACGTGGTCGGCCGGGCCGTGGGCGAACCCGGACGCGCGGATCAACGTCGGCGGGTTCGACCCCGCGACGTACACCCGCGGGACGGTGATCGCCAACCCCGGCGCGACGACCGGGCCGTGCGCCATCAACTGCGTCAACTCGAAGGAGATTTACTCGTTCCACACCGCCGGCGCGATCATCGGCATGGGCGACGGGTCGGTCCGGTTCCTAAAGGCCACGACCTCCCTCGACCTCGTGCTGAAGCTGCTGACGTACAACCGCGGCGAGGTCGCGTCGAACCTGGATTGATCCCCCGCCGGGGTGGGGGGGGGGGGGGGCGAACCGCCCCCCCCCCCCCCCCCCCCCCCCCCCCAACCCACGACCCCCCCCCCACCCCCCCCCACCCGGACCCCCCC
>NZ_JCABYM010000039.1:6734-97889 GCF_059499385.1 Limnoglobus sp.
GGTGGTTATGGTGGTTCGTTAAACCGGGGGGGTGGGGGGTGCTACCGTGTTTTTACCCCCGGCGGGGTTGGGGGGGGGGGGTTAAACCGCGCCCCGCGCAACCCGGCCCGCCCCGACAACCGCTTCTCCCGGCACGACCGGACCACCCTTCGTCACCCGTTCCTTTTTCGCACCTTCCCCCGTCGTTCGGTCGAACGTCCCTGGCCCGCACGCCGCCGGGCCGGTAGGTTTTCCCTTAGCCCGACCTCCTCCCGCTCCGCCCCCGGCGAACCATGTCCAAGAAGCAAACCGCCCCGTCGCCCGCCCCGACCCAGTGGTTCGGGGCGCAAGACCTCTTCCTGTTCAACGAGGGGAACTACCTCAACGGGTACGAGAAGTTCGGGGCACACCCGACGACGATCGGCGGCGTGACGGGGACGCACTTCGCCGTGTGGGCCCCGGCCGCCCGGTACGTGTCGGTCGTCGGCGACTTCAACGGGTGGGACCAGGGCCGTCACCCGCTCCAGCCGCAAGGGTCGTCCGGCATCTGGGCCGGGTTCGTCGCCGGGGCGCACCAGGGGCAGTGCTACAAGTACCACATCGCCACCCCGCACGACGGGTTCAGCGTGGACAAGGCCGACCCCTACGGGTTCAGCAGCGAGATCGCGCCGAAGTCCGCGTCCGTCATCTGGGACTTGAAGTACGAGTGGAACGACGCGGAGTACCTGAAGACCCGCAAGAAGAAGCAGACGCAGGACGCGCCGGTGAGCATCTACGAGGTCCACGTCGGGTCGTGGATGCGGTCGGACACGCCGCCGTACCACTCGCTCAGCTACCGGGAGATGGCCCCGAAGTTGGCCGAGCACGTCAAGAAGTGCGGGTTCACCCACGTCGAGCTGATGCCGGTCACCGAGCACCCGTTCTTCGGGTCGTGGGGCTACCAGACGACCGGGTACTTCGCCGCGTGCAGCCGGTTCGGCACGCCGCAGGACCTGATGTTCCTCATCGACCACCTGCACCAGAACGACATCGGCGTCATCCTCGACTGGGTCCCGTCCCACTTCGCGACCGACGGCCACGGGCTGTGCTACTTCGACGGCACGCACCTGTACGAGCACGAGGAGGCGAAGCAGGGCTACCACCCGGACTGGGGCAGCTACATCTTCAACTACGGCCGGCACGAGGTCCGCAGCTTCCTGTTGTCGTCCGCCATGTTCTGGCTGGACAAGTACCACATCGACGGCCTGCGGGTGGATGCGGTCGCGAGCATGTTGTACCTCGACTACTCGCGGAAGGAGGGCGAGTGGATTCCCAACCAGTACGGCGGCAAGGAGAACATCGAGGCGATCGACTTCCTCCGGCGGTTCAACCAGACGGTCTACGAGAAGTACCCGGACGTGCAGACCTACGCGGAGGAGTCCACGAGTTGGGGCATGGTCTCCCGCCCGACCTACGCCGGCGGGTTGGGGTTCGGGTACAAGTGGGACATGGGGTGGATGCACGACACCTTGAAGTATTTTGCGAAGGACCCGATCCACCGGAAGTACCACCAGAACGACCTGACGTTCCGGATGCTATACGCGTACCACGAGAACTTCGTGCTGCCGCTGTCCCACGACGAGGTCGTCCACGGCAAGGGGCCGCTGTGGGACAAGATGGCCGGCGACGAGTGGCAGAAGTTCGCCGGGCTGCGGGCGCTCTACGCTTACCAGTGGGGGATGACCGGCAAGAAGCTCCTGTTCATGGGCGGCGAGATCGCCCAGCGGCAGGAGTGGCGGCACGATTCGAGCGTCGATTGGCACTTACTGGAACACTGGACGCACCAGGGCGTCATGCAGTTGATCCACGACTTGAACCACTTGTACCGGACGCAGCCGGCGCTGCACGAGTTGGACAACCAGCCGGGCGGGTACGAGTGGATCGACGCGTCGGACGCCGGGGCGAGCATCCTGAGCTTCTACCGGAAGGGGAAGGGGAACGACCGGGTGGTCGTGGTGTGCAACCTCACGCCGGTGCCGCGGGAGGGCTACCGGGTCGGCGTGCCGTGCCCCGGCTACTGGCACGAGCTTCTGAACACGGACGCGGCGGTGTACGGCGGGTCGAACGTCGGCAACGACGGCGGCGTCCACGCCGAGTTCGTGCCGATGCACGGCCAGCCGTACTCGGTGAACCTGAAGATTCCGCCGATGGCCGTCGTGTACCTGCACGGGACGGCGTGACGGATTACGCCGCGTCGGCCTTGTACGCGGCCTTCAGCCACTTCTTGCACGCGGCGTCGAACCCGGCGTCCGGCGTGAGCGCGACCATGTGCCGCAGCCGGTCGTTGCCCTTCGCCCGCGGGTTCCGCACCAGTCGGCCAACGTCCGCCACTTCGCCGAGCGCGAACGACAGCTCCAGCCGCGTCTTCGTCGCCGGCTTCAGTTCGCCGAACACGCGGGTGCGGTAGAACGGCACGATCGTCTTGCACGGGCAGACCTTCACGTCCGGGCCGAGCGTGCGGACGAACGCCACGACCTCGTCGAAGATCGGCCGCTGCCACTCCTTGCCCTTCGCGAACATCTCCTGGACGTACACGGCCGCGTTGCGGAGGTAAATCTCCGGCGTGCCGTCCCACGTCTGTTGGCCCATCGCGAACTCGACGACCTGCCCGGCCGTCATCGTGCCGAGGCCGTACTCGGCCTTCAGCCAGTCGGTCGCGACGGCCTTCGACGCGAACTTCTGCCGCTCGACGAGCCGGCCCCACTCGTCGAGCGTGCGGCCGGTCTTGGCCGGCAGCTCGTCCGCCCACTTGCGGACCATCGCGACGCCGGGGTGAACGTCGAACGCGAGCGGGGCGGTTTTCGTCATTACAGGGACCTCCGAATAGGGGGCAATTCTTCACATTCCCGACTTGGCGTTGCACGCGAAACCCGTCGGCGTAACATTAGACAGGTAACCCCGTTCCCCGCAAGGCGACGACCGCCCCCCGAGGCTCCCTCTGATGGCCAAACCCGCGGACCGCAAAGCTTCCGACTCGGAATCCTCACATCCCTGGCGTCACGCGGACGCCCTCGAAACCTACGGCGTCAAGAACTGGGGCAAGGGGTACTTCGGCATCAACAAGCACGGCCACCTGACCGTCCACCCGGACAAGGACGCCGACCGGTCCGTGGACCTGAAGGAACTCATCGATCAACTCAACCACCGTGGCATCCAGCTCCCGATCCTGCTGCGGTTCTCGGACATCCTCCGCCACCGCATCGGCGAGATCGGCGGGGCGTTCAACAAGGCGATCGACGAGTACGGGTTCCAGGGGAAGTATTCCTGCGTCTACCCGATCAAGGTGAACCAGCAACGTCACGTCGTCGAGGAAGTCCTCACGTTCGGCAAGGAACACGGGTTCGGGCTGGAGGCCGGCAGCAAGCCGGAATTACTCGCGGTGTTGGCGATGACGAACGGCAACGCCGAAACGCCGATCATCTGCAACGGGTTCAAGGACGACGAGTTCATCAAGATGGTCGTCCTCGCCCGGAAGATCGGCAAGAACATCATGCCGGTGGTCGAGAAGTTCACGGAACTCGAACTGATCGTGAAATACATGGAGGAACTCGGCGTTCGGCAGCCGCTCGGCGTGCGGGTGAAGCTCGCCAGCCGCGGGGCCGGGCGGTGGCGCGGCTCCGCCGGCTACCGGTCGAAGTTCGGGTTGACGCTGACCGAAGTACTGGAAGCCTACGAGTACCTGAAGGCCCGCGGGTTCGACGACTGCCTGCAGATGACGCACTTCCACATGGGCAGCCAGGTATCGAACATCCGCAAGGTGAAGGACGCGCTGACCGAGGCGGCCCGCGTGTACGTCGAGCTGTACCGGCTCGGCGCGGGGCTGAAGTTCATCGACGTGGGCGGCGGGTTGGGGATCGACTACGACGGGTCGCAGACCGACTTCGAGTCGAGCATGAACTACACGCTCCAGGAGTACGCGAACGACGTGGTGTTCCGCATCAAGAGCGTGTGCGACGACGCCGGCGTGCCGCACCCGAACATCATCTCGGAGAGCGGCCGGGCGCTCGTGGCGTACAGTTCCGTCCTCGTGTTCGACGTGCTCGGCACGTCCGACTTCGACAAGTGTACCGCCCCCGAGGAGATGCCCGCGGACGCCCCGCAGCCGATCCAGGACCTGTTCAGCAACTACCGCGAGCTGACGAAGAAGAACTACCTCGAGAGCTACCACGACGCCGTGCAGAGCATGGAGGAGACGCTCAACCTCTTCAACCTCGGCTACCTGAACGTGGAGTTGCGTGCCCTCGCGGAGCGGCTGTACTGGGCGTTCGCCCGGAAGCTCCAGCGGATGGTCAAGGAGATGGACTACGTGCCGGAGGAGCTGAACGGGCTGGAGAACATGCTGTCGGACACGTACTTCTGCAACTTCTCCGTGTTCCAGTCGATGCCGGACAGTTGGGCGATCAAGCAACTCTTCCCGGTCATGCCGATCCACCGGCTGAACGAGGTCCCGACCCGCAAGGCGATCCTCGGCGACATCACCTGCGACTCGGACGGGAAGATCGACCAGTTCATCGACCTCCGCGACGTGCGCAGCACGCTGGAACTGCACCCGGTCACGGAGGGGGAGCCGTACTACCTCGGCACGTTCTTGCTCGGGGCGTACCAGGAAATCCTCGGCGACCTGCACAACCTGTTCGGCGACACGAACGCCGTCCACGTGCGGCTCGAAGAAGACGGCACGCCGAACGTGGACACGGTCATCAAGGGGGACACGGTGACGGAGGTGTTGAACTACGTGCAGTACAGCGCCGAGAAGCTGACCGACCGCGTGCGGAAGGACGTGGAGCGGGCCGTCCGGGCCGGGCACATCTCCGTGACCGAGAGCAAGCAGTTCCTGAAGTTCTACGAGAGCGGGCTGGACGGGTATACTTACCTGGAAGAGCCGTGAGCCGGGAGGGACGACGATGACGGTCGCCGAAGCTCTGGAAATCTACGAGGTCGAAGATATCGCGGATATCGACCCCGTGCCGAAGGGGTACGAACTGATCGACGGCGAACTCGTGGAGAAGCCGGCCATGGGTGCGGAATCGAGCGTTACCGTCGGCCGCATCTTTCGTCGCTTGGACGAATGGTGCGAGCAGCATTTTTGCGGCCTCTCGGTGACGGCGGAAGCCGGTTATAGGTGCTTCCCGCGAAAGCCCCGACAGGTGCGGAAGCCGGACGTGTCCGTGATCCTGTGCGACCCCCGGACGTTTATCGTCCCTTCGGGGGACTTCCGTATCGTGCCGGCCCTCGTAGTGGAAGTGGTATCGCCGCACGAAACGATGAACGAGTTAACGGTGAAGGTGGAGGACTTTTTGTCGGCCGGCACCTCTCTCGCCTGGGTCGTAGAACCTCAGCTCCGAATCGCCTTCGTGCATCGCGCCGACGGTAGCGTTACAAAGGTTCGCGAACCGGGCGAATTGTCCGGAGAGGTCGTGCTTCCCGGTTTCAACCTGCCACTGTCCGCGGTCCTACCGGTCATCGCGACGACGGCCGGATAATTCCCCGACCCGTGGCGTCCCGCTCGTACAAATTCCGCATGTTATCCTGAGCGCCTCCCCGCTCGGCCGTCCTTTCATTTCCCGCCGGAGTTCTTCATGCTTTCCCGCGCACTCATCGTCACCCTCGTCCTCGCCGTCCCTGCGTCCGCCGCCGACTGGCCGCAGTGGCTCGGGCCGAACCGCGACGGCGTCTGGAAGGAAGACGGCATCCTCGACAAGTTCCCCGACGGCGGGCCGAAGGTGCTCTGGCGGAAGCCGATCAACCCCGGCTACACCGGGCCGTCGGTGAGCGGCGGGAAGGTGTTCGTCATGGACCGCATCCGCAAAGAGCCGGCCGCCGACGCCCCGCGGGGCACGACGCCGGGCACGGAGCGCGTCGTGTGCCTCGACCTGAAGACCGGCGAGCCGGTCTGGACGCACGAGTACGAGCGGGTCTACCAGAAGGTAGACCGCCCGATGGGTCCGCGGACGACGCCGACGGTGGACGGCGACCGCGTCTACACCCTCGGCGCGATGGGCGACCTCTACTGCCTGGACGCGAAGACCGGCAAGCCGGTGTGGCAGAAGTACCTGCCGGACGACTACAAGACGAAGCCGCCGGTCTGGGGTTACTCGGCGCACGTGCTCGTCCACGACGGCCTCGTGATCGCGCTCGTCGGCGGCGAGGGGAAGGCCGTCGTCGCGTTCGACAAGGCGACCGGGCAGGAGAAGTGGACGGCCCTGACCACGAGCGACGTGGGGTACTCCGCGCCGGTGATCGCGGAGGCCGGCGGGACGAAGCAGTTGATCGTCTGGCTGTCCGACCAACTCGCCGGGCTGAACCCGAAGACCGGCGAGGTCTACTGGAAGCACCCGCACCCCGAGAAGGGGAAGAAGCAGATGACGCCGGCCGTGAGCATCGTCACCCCGAAGGTCGTCGGCGACATGGTCGTCGTGACGAGCGCCTACGACGGGGCGCTGGCGGTGAAGCTGGCGACCGACAAACCGACGGCAGAAGTCTTCTGGCGGGCGGCGGACACGTTCCCGAAGACGCCGGAGAAGCTGCCGGTGCTGATGACGAGCCTGATCGCGAAGGGCGACCACCTGTACGGCCTCGCGGCGAACACCGGGGCGGTCGTCTGCGCCGAGGCAGCGACCGGCAAGGAAGTGTGGGCGAGCAACCAACTCTTCGGCAAGGACGCGCTCTTCGGTAGCGCGTTCTGGGTCGAGAACGGCGACCGGGTGTTCTGCTTCACCGACGCCGGCGACCTGGTCATCCTGAAGCTGACCCCGACGAAGTACGAGGAACTCGGCCGCGCTCACGTCCTCGACCCGATCGGCGCGGACCGCGGGCGGAAGGTGATCTGGTCGCACCCGGCGTTCGCCGAGAAGCGGATGATCGTCCGCAACGAGAAGGAGATCGTCTGCGTGTCGCTCGCGAAGTCGTGAGCGCGGTATACTTCCACCGAGGCGAACCCGAACCGGAGGCCGCGATGACGATCACGATCCCCGACGAGCTGCGGGCGAAGGCCGAAGAGCGGGCGAAGCGGTACGGCTTCGCCTCGGTGGAAGAGTACGTGATGGATTTCCTTGAAGGTGAGGACGACACCGTGGTAGTGCCGCCCGGTTCTCTCGTCGCCGGCTACCCGCGGGAGGAGTTGGAAAAGTTGTTGATGGAAGGCATCAACAGTGGTAACCCGGTGAAGGCGGATGAGAATTATTGGAACGCCCTCCGCGAGAAGATTCGCACCGGAACTCTCCGTCGCGCGGAGCGCCCGTCGTGAGCGTTGAAATCCTTCAACGTGCCCAGTGGGACATCGAAGAAATCGCCGACGTGATTCGGACCAAGGCGGGCGTTTTGTCGGCCGACCGGTTCGCCGACCGGCTCACGAAGACGCTCGCATTTTTGGAACGTTTCCCCGCAACGGGCGAGTTGATCGAACCCGGCTACTTTAACCTGCCCGGCCTCCGGGTGATGACCGTCCGACAGTCGCCAAACTACCTCGTCTTCTTTCAGCCGAACCCGGACGGCATCACGGTCGTCCGTGTCCTACACGCCTCGCGGGACCGGGATGCCGTCTTCGGGTCGTGACGCGACTGCCGCATACAGTATCCCCCATGAGCACGGACCGACCCGTCGATAACGCCCCGTACCTCAGTCACACGCACGCCGGCCTCACCGTCGAGGGGTGGTCGCGGGCCGCCGTGCAGAGCTACTGGCGCGTCCCGGAACTCAAGGTCGGGTTCGACCTCGGGGCGCAGCCGTGGGACTTCATGGGCACGCCGAACTGGTTCGTGTCGCACGCCCACCTGGACCACATCGCCGCCCTGCCGGTGTACGTCGCCCGCCGGCGGATGATGAAGATGGACCCGCCGACGATCTTCGTCCCGACGGAGGCCGTCGAGGACGTGAAGCGGCTCATGCTCGTGTTCCAGCGGCTCGACCGCGGCCGGCAGCTCGCGCAGATCGAGGGCGTGGACCCCGGCGACGAGATCGACCTGTCGCGGGAGCTCGTCGTCACCGTGTTCGCGACGACGCACACGATCCCGTCCCGCGGGTTCGTCGTGTGGGACCGGCGGCAGAAGCTCAAGGACGAGTACCTCGGCCTTCCCGGCGACAAGATTCGCGACCTCCGGCAGGCCGGCACGCCGGTGACGCGCGAGGTGCGGCTGCCGCTCGTCGCGTTCACCGGCGACACCAGCCCGGCGGGGTTGGACTCGTGCCCGGCCGCCTACGAGGCGAAGATTCTGATCACGGAGCTGAGCTTCATCCGCGCCGCGCACCGGCGGGACAAGATTCACAAGTACGGGCACATGCACCTGGACGACTTCATCGAGCGGGCCGACCGGTTCAAGAACGAGCTGATCGTGGCCGGCCACTTCAGCACCCGCTACCACCCGACGGAGGTGGTGAAGGTGGTCGAGAAGAAGCTGCCGGACGCGCTGAAGGCGAAGTTGAAGTTGTGGCTGTGACCGCGTCGGGTGTAGGATCGTGGGCGGAGGGCGATGTCATGCGGAATCTCGACTGCCAACACTATACCCAACTCCAACCTCGCGAGCCGAACGACCCGTTGTTCGCCGAGTGGGAGGTCTACCGTCGGGAAGTCCCCCAATGGGTGGCGGACGGGAAACTCGGCTGGACGGTCGTGATCCAGGACGGCCAAATCGTCGGATTGTGGGAGAGGGCCGGAGAGGCGCTCTTTGAAGCGGCCCGACGATACGCCGGAAAGCCCATCCTCGTTCAATACATCCGTGAGTACTACACGCCCGTCCGCCTAAGCTGGCTCGCCGCATGACCGGCCGCGTCACCCACTACTTCACCGCCGCCGGGGTGGAAATCCCGATCCTCGTCGGGCCTTCGGCCGCGGCCATCTCGGCGGCCATGGCATCGGGTGTCCCGGTCCCAAAACCGATCTTAACGTGGGCGTCCGTGGACACCGGTTCCACCATCTCGGCCGTCGCCTCGCGGTTACTCACGGCGTTGGGTTCGTCGCCGATTCGATCCACCTCGACGCAGACCGCGAGTGGATTGGTACCGGTCAACATTCATGAGGTCAGCCTCGGCCTGCCCCCGTTCGGCGGGTTGTCTCAATCTCTCATCCTCACGCCCCAGACCGAGGTAACGGAATTGGTGACGCCGCTGGACCCGGTGGAGGTGCTGATCGGCCTCAGCGTGCTCTTGCCGTACAAGGTCATCATCGACGGCCCGAACCTGGCGTTCACGATTGAATACTGACCCACCTCCCCCACGCCGCACACCTTCCCATGCATAACGCGTGCTTGCCAAATTCGCACTCGCCTTTCGCCGCCCTGGTTCCGTCGGTAAGTTAAGAGCATCGCGAAGGAGCCACCGCACATGACCCCCACGGACGCCCCGGAAGAAGTCCTCGACCTCGTCCCCGCGACCGCGCCGCCGGCCGACGGCGAGAAGAAGCACGAGCCGCGGCGGCCGCCGATCGCCAACGTCCCCGGCCGCCTCGGCACGGAGACGACCAACCGCCTCCGCATCGTCCTCGACCCGCGGCCGTGGAAGCGGCGGCTCGCGAAGGCCGCCCTGGTCATCCCGAAGATCCGCCACTGGGAGCAGCAGTTCCTCAACTTCAACGACGACGACCTTCGCAAGAAGAGCCTGAACCTCCGCGGCCGCGTCCGCGGCGGGGAGAGCATCGACAAGCTCATCCCGGAGGCGTTCGCCCTCGCCGCCATCGCCATCCGCCGGCTGTTCGGCTACCAGCTCTTCGACGTGCAGCTCGCGGCCGGCATCGTCATGCACTACGGCGGCCTCGTCGAACTCGCCACCGGGGAGGGGAAGACGCTGTGCGCCGTCTCGCCGGCGTACCTGAACGCGCTCGTCAACAAGGGTGTCCACGTTACCACCGTCAACGACTACCTGGCGAAGCGGGACGCCGAGGAGATGGGGCCGGTCTACCGGATGCTCGGCCTGACGGTCGGGTGCATCCAGCAAAAGATGGAGGACCAGGAGCGGTCCGCCCAGTACAAGTGCGACGTGACCTACGGGACGGCCGCCGAGTTCGGGTTCGACTTCCTCCGCGACCGGCTGAAGCTCCGCGGCGGCCAGGCGACGGCGTCCGCGTTCTGGGAGCCGTGGACCAGCGGCGGGCAGATGAAGGCCGACCCCCGCGTCCAGCGGCCGCTGTACTACGCCATCGTGGACGAGGCGGACAGCATCTTCGTGGACGAGGCCCGGACGCCGCTCATCATCGCGAACCCGACCCGCGACGCGACGCCGGAAGAGCAGGTCATGTTCAAGTGGGCCGACGCCGTCGCGAAGCAGATGAACCGGGACGAGCACTTTCGCCTCGACCTGAAGAAGGACAAGGTCGAAATCCTCGACAGCGGCCGCCACCTCGTCCGGTACTCGAACCCGCCGACCGGTCAGCACGCCCAGGCGATGGACAAGCTGCTGGAGCAGGTCGAGAAGTCGCTGCACGCGTACCACCGGTTCACGAAGGACCACCAGTACATCATCTCGAAGGAAGGCAAGATCATCATCATCGACGAAGGCACGGGCCGGCCGATGCCGGACCGCCACTGGCGGGACGGGCTGCACCAGGCCGTCGAGGTGAAGGAGGCCGTGCAGGTGACGATGCCGTCCGAGCACGCGGCCCAGGTGACGTTCCAGAACTTCTACCGGCTGTACAAGAAGCTGGCCGGGATGAGCGGGACGCTGATGCCGAACTTCAAGGAGATGCGCCGCGTCTACCGCCGGTGGGTGACGAAGATCCCGACGAACCGGCCGGTGAAGCGAACGCAGGAGCCGGACGCCGTCTACCCGCACGAGGGGGCGAAGTTCGACGGCGTCGTGAAGCAAGTGAAGGACATGGTCGCGCGCGGCCGCCCCGTCCTCATCGGGACGCGGACCGTGGACAAGTCCGAGCGGCTGTCGAAGTTGCTCGAACTCGCGGGCGTGGAACACCTCGTCCTCAACGCCCGGCAGGACGCGAACGAGGCGCAGATCGTCAGCCAGGCCGGGCAGTTGGGCCGCGTCACGGTCGCCACGAACATGGCCGGCCGGGGGACGGACATCAAGCTCGGCCCCGGCGTGGCGGAGAACGGCGGGCTGCACGTCATCGGCACGGAGCGGCACGAGGCGGAGCGGATCGACCGCCAGCTCGCCGGCCGGGCCGGGCGGCAGGGCGACCCCGGCACAGCGCAATTCTTCGTGTCGCTGGACGACAACGTCCTCGAAGGGCTGGGGCAGGCGAAGCAGCAGGGCCTCGAGCAGCTCGGCAAGTCCGGGGCGGCGCGGCCGTGGGCGTTGTTCCGCCGGCTGTTCCGCAAGGCCCAGAAGCGGATCGAGAAGAAACACTATAAGCAGCGGCTCGACCTGATGAACTACGACAAGAACCGGCAGGAGATGCTGCAAGACCTCGGGGCCGACCCGTATGTCGATTGACCCGCCGCCCTCGGCGTCGCGACCCGGCCTCGGCCGGGTCGTTTCGTTTTCCCGCCGCGCCGCGGGCTGGGTCTGGACCCTCGGCGAGCGGTCCGGCCCGGTCCCGGTGCTCGCGATCGCGGCGAGCGTCATGCTCTTCGTGCAACTCGGCCGGACGATCCACGACGTGGACATCTTCTGGCAACTGAAGCTCGGCGAGATCACGCTCGCGACAGGTCTACCGAAGTACGAGCCGTTCCTCGCGGGGAAGGAAGCGGAGCCGTTGGCCGTGGTCGCGTGGCTGGCGCAGGTCGTGTACGCGGCCGCGCGGCAGCTCGGCGGGTGGACGCTGCTGTGGCTCGTCGATGCGGTCGTCTGGTTCGGCGGGTTCGCGGTCGTGGCGGCTTCGCTGGCCCGGCGGGCGCGGAACGTTTGGCCGGTCGCCGTCGGGCTGTACGTCGGGTGGCTGGCGGCCGTGCCGTCGGCCAGCGTGCGGCCGCAGAGCTTCGCCGCGCTCGCGTTCGGCCTGCTGCTCGTGCTGGTGCGGTCGAATCTCGGCGTGCGGACGACGGCGGTGCTGGGCGCGGTGCTGTTCGTCGCGTGGCAGAACCTGCACCCGTCCGTCGCGGTCGGGGCGGGAGTCGTGCTGGCCGCACTCTTCGCGGAATCGGTTCGGTATTGGTGGAAACACCGACCCGAATTCCCGTGGCGGCTCGTGGCGTTGCTCGTGCTGGCGACCGCCTCGACCGTCGCGACGCCGGCGGGGTTCGACATCTTCCGCATCGCCGCCGAGAACGCCGACCGCTCCCGCTACCTCGAAGTCTCGGAATGGCTGCCGCTCACCTGGGAGCCGCTAAGCCACGGCCGCTGGGCGTCCTGGCTCGGGCTGGGGCTGACGCTCATCGCGGTCGCCGTCCGCGGGCGGCACGTCCGGCCCGCGACGCTCGCCGCGTTCGCGCTCCTCACCGTCGCGATGTTGCTCTCGCACCGGTTCATGCTGTTCTGGGGAATCGCCGTCATGCCGGTCTGGGCGGAATTGATTCCGAGGACACCGGACACGACGGCCCGTTCCCGGTGGCGGTGGCCGCTCGCGGCGGTGGCCGTGCTGCTCGCCGTCGGCGTCCCGCTCGCGGTGAACCCGGCCCCGTTCGCGGACCACTACCCGTTCGCCGGCGTCCGCGCCCTCCGCGACGCCCGCGTGCGCGGCACGATTTACACGAACTTCTTCTGGGGCGGCGTGGTCGCCGACGGCGGCCACCCGGACTGGCGGGTGACGCACGACGGCCGGTACTACCTGCTCTCGCGGGCCGAGTGGGACCGCCACTTCGCGGCCGCGTGGGGCGACGTGCCGCTCGCCGAATTGTTGAAGCAGTACGATCCGAGCGCGTTCTTCCTTCGCCCTGACGGGGACGACGGCCTCATCCGGCTGTTGCTCGCCCATCCCGAGTGGGCGCAGCTGCACCGCGATGGAAATTGCCTCGTGTTCGTACCCCGAAGCCTACTCGGTGAATCACCCCGGTAAACCATCGGGTGCGAAATGACTCCGCAACAAAGTCGATTTCATCGGGCCGTCCGTCGGGCACGACGATTTGGTGAGGTCCGAGTTCACTTCGGAATCGTTAACGATGGGGGTATCGAAGACCTGGATCGGTTTGTCGAAGGGCACGGACTTAACATGCTCGGCGATGACTGGATTGAACTGGATCACTCGCGTGCCCGAAAGCGGTTGGCGAACATTTTGGGCATCGACTTGGCCTACGGTGCTGAAGTGATGGAGCCTCGCCGGGCAGAGGAACTCGCTGAACAGTTCACGAGGCTGTACGACGATGGGGTGAAGTTCTTCACCAACTTTACGGACTGGGAAACCTCGCCGAGTGGTGGGCGGTCCAGGACGGGTAACCCACTCACCTCGGCTACGTTCGACCAGTGCGTTCTTGGAATCGATTCGACCCGGATCGGGATCGTTGTCGTGATGGATGAGGACTGACACGAACTCCTGTCCCGGCCCGCGCGACTCGTTAGACTAATCCTCGCCGGCCTCCCGCCACCTTCCCCGCCGAGTCCTCCCATGCGTGTTTCCCTTTCGCTCCTGCTGCTCGCCTGCGGCCTGCCCGCCGCGGCCGCCGACAACTGGCCGGCCTTCCGTGGGCCGACCGGCGACGGCGTCTCCACCGCCACGAACATTCCCACGACCTGGACCGAAACCGAGAACGTCCGCTGGAAGACGCCGATCCACGACAAGGGCTGGTCGTCGCCGGTCGTGTGGGGCGACCAGGTGTGGCTGACCACGGCCCGCGCCGACGGCACGAAATACTTCGCCGTCTGCCTCGACAAGAACACCGGGAAGGTCGTCCACGACATCCCGCTGTTCGACGCGGCGAAGCCGGCGAACACGGCCCAGTACAACAGCTACGCCTCGCCGACGCCGTGCGTCGAGGAGGGGCGGGTGTACGTCCACTTCGGCTCCTACGGCACGGCCTGCCTGGACACGAAGACCGGCCAGCCGGTCTGGAAGCGGACCGACCTGCCGTGCGACCACTTCCGCGGCCCGGCGTCGTCGCCGGTCGTCTACAAGAACAAGCTGTTCCTCCTGTTCGACGGGTTCGACCAGCAGTACGTCGCGTGCCTGGACAAGGCCACGGGCGAAACGGTCTGGCGGAAGGACCGGAAGCTGCCGTACCCGGACAACGGCGACTTCAAGAAGGCTTACGCGACGCCCGCCGTGTTCGAGATCGACGGCAAGCCGCAGGTCGTCTGCCCCGCCGCAATGGGGACGATCGCGCACGACGTGGAAACCGGCGACGAGGTCTGGCGGGTCGTCCACGACGGGATGAACGAGGCGTGCCGGCCGGTGATGGCCCACGGGCTGATCTACCTGACCATCGGCCACAAGAACGGCCTGATCGCGGTGAAGGCCGGGCGGACCGGTGACCTGACGAAGGACGGCATCGCGTGGCGGCTCGACAAGGTCGGGGCGACCCGGCCGTCGCCGATCGTCGTCGGCGAGTTGCTGTTCATGGTGAACGACACCGGCATCCTGTTCTGCCTGGACGCGAAGACCGGCAAGAAGCACTGGGAGGAGCGGCTGCAAGGGAAGTTCTCCGCGTCGCCGGTTCTGGTCGAAGGAAAGCTGTACCTGCTCTCGGAGGGCGGCAAGGTGTTCGTTGTGGAGGCCACGAAGACGTACAACCCCGTGGCGACGAACGCGCTGGACGTGGGCGGCCCGGTGGCTCACACGGCCCCGCCGATCTTCCCGATCAAGGCCGACGACCTGCGGTGCATGGCGTCGCCGGCCGTCGTGGACGGGGCGCTGTTCCTCCGCAGTCCGACGCACCTGTACTGCGTCGGGAAGAAGTGAGCGAAGTTCGCACGCGACGGCGAGCCGAGCGGCGTAAGCCGCCGGGTAACGCTCCCTCACCCGGCGGCTTACGCCGCTCGGCTCGCCAGTCGGCTCGCCAATTCCCACCCCGTCGCCCGGTCCTATCCTGAACGGCATGACCTACGACGAGGCCATCGCCTTCTGGTACGGGCGGATCAACTACGAAATCAAGGCCGCCCAGCCGTCCGACCTGAAGCTCGAGCGGATGCGGGCGTTCCTCGACCGCCTCGGCCGGCCGCAGGACCGGTTGCGGATCGTCCACGTCACCGGCACGAAGGGCAAAGGCTCCACCGCCGCCATGCTCGCGGCAATCCTTCATGCGTCCGGCTACCGCGTCGGGCTGTTCACGTCGCCGCACCTCGTCCACGTCGAGGAGCGGGTCCGCGTCAACGGCGCGCCGATCGCGCACGCCGAACTCGCCGCCGTCGTCACGGAGTTGGCCCCGGTCGTCCGCGGCCTGGAGGAACACGACCACCCGCCGACGTTCTTCGAGATCGGCACGGCCCTCGGGTTCCTGCACTTCGTCCGCCGCCGGGTGGAGGTCGCCGTCGTCGAGGTCGGCCTCGGCGGGCGGTTCGACAGCACGAACGTCTGCCGGCCGCTCGTGTCCGTCGTCACGTCCGTCGGGTTCGACCACATGGTGCAACTCGGCGACACGCTCGAAGCGATTGCGTTCCAGAAGGCAGGGATCATTAAGCGGGGCGTGCCGGTCGTCAGCGGCGTCCGCCAGCCGGGGCCGGCCGCGGTCATCCGAACCATCGCCGAGGAAACGGCGGCCCCACTCGACGAACTCGGCCGCGAATTCGACTACCGCTACCGCCCGCCGCGGACGGCCGACCTGCGAGTGGCCGGCGAGGAGTTCCGCGACGTTCCGTTGATGCTGCTCGGCGAGCACCAGGCGGCGAACGCCGCCGTCGCCGTCGCGACCGTGGCGCGGCTCCGGTCCGCCGGGCTGACCGTACCGACGGCCGCCGTCCGTCGCGGGCTGGCGGCCGTGGACTGGCCGGCGCGGATCGAGGTCGTCCGCGAGCGGCCGGCGGTGGTTCTCGATTCCGCGCACAACGTCCCGTCCGCGGTGGCCCTGGTCCGCACGCTCCGCGAGGCGTTCCCGACGGCCGGGCGGAAGGCGTGCGTGTTCGCCGTCTCGTCGGACAAGCAATACGCGAACATACTGGCGACGCTCGCGGACTACTTCGACCACTTCCACCTGACGCGGTACGCGAGTAACACGCGGTCCGTACCGCCGGAGAAGCTGGCGGCCCTCGTCGGCAAGCCGGCGACCGTTCACGCGGAGCCTCACCTGGCGTGGGACGCGGCTCGCTCCGAGGCCGGTCCGAACGACCTCGTGTGCGTGACCGGTTCGGTGTTCCTCGCCGGGGAGTTACAGGACCGCGTGCGGGGATGACCCCGACCTCCGAAGTCCGGCTTCGACTTCGGAAGTCGAACAGGGCCAGAAGGCATCCGGACGAGAAGGAACGCCCCCGCGCGGGATCGACTTCCGAAGTCGAAGCCGGACTTCGGAAGTCGGGCGTGACGGCCTGGTCCGGTCGTGCCGACCATTCCTGTCCTGCCGAATGCAAAAATTCTCGCTTTCCGGTCAATCGGTGGGGCGACGAGACTCGTCTTGTGTGCGCTATCCACGCAATGTTCCTGGTGTCCGGCAGCGGAACCGGGAATATTCTCGCTAGCTTGCCGAAGTTGCCTTGCAACCGTCCGCCGCGCCGGAATAATCACCGAGCAACCGGCCGCGACTCGACGTTCTTGGTGGCTGGATAGACAACCGGACCTACACCGTTGTTCCCGTGTGCCCCCCGCACGGCGGAACTCTTTGAGGTGGCTTATGCCCGCACGACGAGTCCCTTCCTCTCGCCGCGACCGCACCCCCCAACCCCGCGCGACGCCCCCCCTCGGCCTCCGTCGTTCCCTGGAAACCCTGGAAGACCGCAGCGTCCCGGCCGTGTTCAACGCCGTGGTCGATCCCGGCGTGCTCGGCCAGAACAACACGAACGCGATCAACGAAATCCTGGGGTTCTTCACCGCGGCCGTGGCCAACGGCGAGGCCGACACGATCAACCTGTTCCCCAACGCGACGTACAAGATGACGACAACGTTGGACACGAACGACGGGAAGAACGCCTTCCCGAGCATCGTGGCCGACGGGACCGGGAAGAACGGCATCACGCTCAACGGGAACGGCGCGACGATCAGCCGGTTCAGCTCCGAGGACTTCCGGTTCTTCCGCGTCGCGGGGGCCGTCAACAACACCGAGTTCACGATCAACGACCTGACGCTGACCGGCGGGTCGGCCGGGGCCGGGACGGACGGCGGGGCGGTGCTGGTCACCGGCGGGGCCGGGCTGACCGTCAACAACTCGACGTTCAGCAGCAACAACGCGGCCGGCGACGGCGGGGCGGTCGCGTTCAGCGGCACGGCCGGGACGACCGGCGGGACGTTCAACAACGTCCTCCTCTCCGGGAACACGGCCGCCGGCAACGGCGGCGGGCTGTTCGCCGAGTTCGGCGGGTTCTTCCAGTTCAACCAGACGCGGTTCTTGAGTAACACGTCGATCGGCGGGGCCGGCGGCGTCGGCGCGTTCAGCGGGGCGTTCGAGTTCAACGACGCCACGTTCACCGGGAACGTCGGCAAGGGCCTCGGCAGCGCCGGGGCGTTCAGCGGGTCGGAGGCCGTGTTCAACCGGACCACGATCACGAACAACACGGCCACCCAGGGCGGGACCGGGGGCGTGTCGTCCGGGCTGCAGAACATCCGCGTCAACGAGAGCTACGTCGCCGGGAACGCGGGCCAGTTCGCCAGCGGCGGCGGCGGCGGCGTGCAGGGGGCGCGGGTCGAGGTCTTCAACTCGACGGTCCACAACAACAGCACCGGGGCGAGCGGCGGCGGCGGCGTGTCCGGGACGGACGTGACGATCCGCCACTCGACGGTCACGAACAACAGCTCCACCCGCACCGGCGGCGGCCACGGCGTCCTGGCCGGCAGCGTCCTGAACCTCTCCCACACGATCGTCGCGAACAACACGCCGGACAACACGAACGGCACGCCGGACATCCTGGTCACCTCCAGCACCGCGTCCACGTCCCAGGGGTTCAACTTCATCGCCACCCTCGACTCGGGGAACGCGAAGTTCAACACCGTCGGCACGGACCAGGTCGGCGGGGCGGCGGCGGACAAGCGGATCAGCCCGGCCCTCGGCGCGCCGCAGGCGAACGGCGGCCCGGTGTTCACGCGGGCGTTGCAGGCCGGCAGCGGGGCGATCAACGCCGGGTCCACCACGACCGGCGCGTTCCTGACCGACGCCCGCGGGTTCGCCCGCCGGGTCGGCGGCCGGATCGACATCGGGGCGTTCGAGGTGCAGAACGGCACGTCCGTCGGCATCGTCTCCGGCGACAACCAGACGACGATCACCAACCAGCCGTTCGCGAACACGCTCAAGGTCCTCGTCACCAGCGCGAACGGCGTCCCGCTCGCGTCGCAGCTCGTCCGGTTCGAGGCCCCGCAGGTCCCCGACCCGACGGCGTCGGCCATCTTCTTCGGGTCCGGCCCGGTCACCGGCGTCATCACCGACTCGAACGGGTTCGCCGTCGCCAGCGTGTCGGCCAACGCGGTCGCCGGCGACTACGTCGTCACCGCGAACACGGACACCGGGTTCGCCCCGGCCCTGTTCGACCTGCGGAACACGAGCTTCGGCATCGCCGCCCCGCCGACCGGCACGCTGCAGATCGTCAGCGGGAACAACCAGACGACGACGGCCGCCGCGACGTACACGCAGAACCTGAAGGTCCAGGTGCTCGATCCGGGTAACTTCCCGATCGCGAACGTGCCGGTCACGTTCACCGCGCCGACCTCCGGGGCGTCGATCACGTTCACCGGCGGGGCGACGACGGCCACCGTGAACACGGACGCCGGCGGGTTCGTGTCGATCCCCGTCACGGCGAACACGAGCGTCGGGACGTTCACCGTTAACGCCATCGGGCCGAACGTCGGCACGGTCGCGTTCACGCTGACGAACGTGCCGGCCGCGGCGTCGAAGGTGACGGTCGTGAGCGGGGCCGGGCAGTCGGTCCTCACGGACACGGCGTTCAACAGCCCGCTCCGGGTGCTCGTTACCGACTTCTTCGGCAACCCGGTGCTGCCGGGCGTCAGCGTCCGGTTCGCCGGCCCGGTGGCCGGCGCGGGGGCCACGTTCCCCGGCTCCGGGCCGTCCACCATCGTGCTGACGACGGCCGGCGGCTTCGCCCAGGCCAGCCCGACGGCCAACGGGACCGGCGGGGCGTACTTCGTGGACGCCACCGTCACCGGCGGCTCGACGTTCGCCTCGTTCGACCTGGCGAACATCTTCGTCCCGCCCCCGCCCCCGCCCCCGCCCGCCCCGCCGAACCAGGCCCCGATCATCACGGACGTGTTGAACCAGACGATCCAGAACGGGCAAAGCGGGACGTTCGCGTTCGGCGTCGCCGACGCCGAGACGCCGGCCGCCAACCTGAACGTGACGGCCGCGTCGTCGAACCCGGCCATCACGCCGACCGTCACCGTGGACGGGGTCGGCGTCAACCGGACGGTCACGGTCGTCACGGCGGCCGGGCAGACCGGGACGGCGACGATCACGCTGACCGTGACCGACGCGTCCGGGGCGTCCGCGACCGACAAGTTCGACGTGACGCTCAGCCCGCCCCCGCCCCCGCCGCCGGGCGGCCCGGTGAACAACGCCCCGGTCGTCACGGACGTGGTGAACCAGAGCCTGATCGCCGGCCAGTCCGGGTCGTACCCGTTCGTCGTGGTGGACGCCGAGACGCCGGCCGACGCGCTGACCGTCACCGCGACGGCGGCGAACACGGCCCTGCTGCCGGCCGTGTCCGTCACCGGCGTCGGCACGAGCCGGGTGGTGAACGTGTCCGCCGCCAACGGCGTGGCCGGGATCACGACCGTCACCCTGACGGTCACGGACGCGGACGGGAAGTCCTCGACGGACACGTTCGACGTGAACGTGTCGTTCATCCCGCCGGAACCGCCCCCGCCCCCGCCGCCGCAGCGGCTGGTCGGCACCCCGGAGTTCGCCGTCGGGTCCGGGGCCGGCGGGCCGCAGGCCGTGCGGTTCTTCAACGCGAACGGGACCGAGCGGTTCATCACGGCCGCGTTCCCCGGCTCCCCCGGCGGCGTCCGGACGGCGACCGGCGACTTCAACGGCGACGGCGTCACCGACGTGGTCATCGGGACCGGCCCCGGCAGCGTCACCGGCGTCGCCGTGCTGGACGGGGCGACCGGCAACGAACTGTTCCGCACCCAGCCGTTCGAGAGCCAGTTCACCGGCGGCGTGTACGTCGCGGCCGGCGACCTGTCCGGGGACGGCACGCCGGACCTCGTCATCACCCCGGACCAGGGCGGCGGCCCGCGGGCGATCGTCCTCAACGGCAAGGGTTTCAACCAGATCACGAGCTTCTTCGTGATCGACGACGTGAACTTCCGCGGCGGGGCGCGGGCGGCCATCGGGGACGTGAACGGCGACGGCCGGTCCGACCTCGTGGCGTCGGCCGGGTTCCGCGGCGGCCCGCGGATTGCCGGGTACGACGGTAAGTCGATCGGCGCGTCCCCGCGGAAGATCTTCGCCGACTTCTTCCTGTTCGAGGAGACGCTGCGGAACGGGGCGTTCGTGGCGGTCGGGGACATCGACGGGGACGGGTTCGCCGACGTGATCGGCGGCGGCGGCCCCGGCGGCGGCCCGCGGATTCTCGCCTACAGCGGGAAGTCGCTGTTGACGAATGCGTACATCACGCGGGCGAACTTCTTCGCCGGCGACCCGAACGCCCGCGGCGGCGTCCGGGTGGCGGTGAAGAACCTGGACGGGGATAACAAGGCCGACATCGTCGTCGGGGCCGGCGACAACGCCGGCAACCGGGCGACGGCGTACCTGGGCGGGAACATCGCCCCGGACGGCACGCCGGTGTCCACGCTGAACATCGACGCCTTCCCCGGCTTCGCCGGCGGCGTGTTCGTCGGCTAGGCGTCGGGCGAATGAAAACGAAAAGCCCGCGGAGTGATCCGCGGGCTTTTTTGTAGGGCGGGTCAAGGCTCTGCGCCGACCCGCCGGGGGCTGCAACCACACGGGAGAAATGAAGAGGTGGCTGGGGGCGCGGCGGGTTTGTAGGGCGGGTCAAGGCTCTGCGCCGACCCGCCGGGGGTAGCGACCACACGGGAGAAACGAAGAGGTGGCTGGGGGCGCGGCGGGTCGGCGCAAAGCCTTGACCCGCCCTACGGGACCGGCAAATCCGCCGGCTGCTTTCCCGCCTTCCGCTCCACCGCCTCCCGCAGCTTCGTCGTCGCGTTCGTCACGCCGCCGCCGGTCGTCAGGAAGAACCGGCCCTCGGACACGCCCGCGTCGATGTTCGTCGCCGGGTTCGCGTCCGCGGTGAACCGCGCCTTGGTCAGCTCGACCCACTCGCCCTTCGTCGTCTTCACCCACCCGTTGCCGAACGCTGCCCGCCGCTCCTTCGTCGTTGACACCTTGTTCCGCCGGAAGTCCTCGACGAACGAGTAGTACCCCTCCAGCAATCTCTTCTTCGACGGCGTCGAGAACGTGACGAGGTGCTTCCACGCCTTCTTTTCGGGCAGGTAGAAGTGCCCGGCGTAGGCGGTGCGGTCCGCGCCGTCCGGCTTCGCCGTCACGAGGAACCGGTACGTTTCGCCGACCTTCCAGTCGTAGTCGAAGAAGGACTGCCCGCCGGTCCCCTCGCCGCCGAACCGCCCGACGCGGACACCGTCATCTTTGTGAAGCGTTTTCACCTTCTGCTCGTCCGGGACCGCCTTCGGGTCGTCGCCGGCGGTCGGGTCCCAGACGGAGAAGATCACGACCTTCTTCCCGTTCGCCAGTTCCTGGATGCCGAAGTACCCGAGGCGGAACCCGGCGGCCATGAAATACGTGCCGTCCGCGGACTTCTCGACCGTCATCTCGGTGTAGAACGCCGTCCCTTCGGGCGCGTCGTACCCGAGGTGGACCGACCGACACGCGACGCCCTTCAACTTCTCGTCGGCGGCCGCCCCGGTGGCGAGAACGAGTCCGAGAACGACCGCGATCGTCGTTCGCATTTTTTCACCCGGTGGGAGAGTGTGGAAACCGTCGTTGTAGTCGTCGCCGTCGGCAGGGCATCGTACAACGCCAGTATTCTCTCCTCCGAAATGCGTTCATTCCGAGGACCCCCGATGCCCCGTGCGCTGTTCGCCGTCCTGCTGCTCTCGTCTCCCCTGTCGGCCCAGTCCCCGACGATTCAAACGACCGCGGAGAAGACCGGGTACAAGGAAACGACCCGTCACGCGGACGTGATCGCGTTCGGCGAGCAGCTGGCGAAGGCGTCGCCGAACGTGAAGGTTTCGACCTACGGCACGACGAAGGAAGGCCGCCCGCTGCCGCTGCTGATCGTGTCCGACTCCGGCATCGTCACGCCGGCCGGCGCGCAGAAGGCGGGCCGCACCGTCGTCCTCGTGTACGCGAACATCCACGCCGGGGAGGTCGATGGCAAGGAAGCCGTCCTCGCGCTGGCCCGCGACCTGGCGACGACGACCGACGCACTCCTGAAGAAGTTCGTCGTCCTCGTCGTGCCGAACGTCAACCCGGACGGGAACGAGAAGCTCGGTCCCGACACCCGGCCCGGCCAGAACGGCCCGGCGCTCGCCGGCGTCCGGGAGAACGCCGACGGGTTGGACCTGAACCGCGACTTCGTCAAACTCGAATCCCCCGAAATCCGCGCCCTCGTCAAGTTAATGACGGCGTGGGACCCGAAGCTCGTCATCGACTGCCACACGACCAACGGCAGCAAGCACCGGTACACGCTCACCTACGACGGCGTCCGTTATCCGGCCGCCGACCAACGGCTCGTGCGGTACGCGACCGACCACCTGCTCCCGGACGTGACGACGCGGCTGAGGGCGGCGACCGGGTTCGAGTCGTTCTTCTACGGCAACTTCAACCGCGACCGGACGCAGTGGACGAGTTACCCGGCGTCGCCGCGGTTCGGCACGCAGTACGTCGGCCTGCGGAACCGCGTGGCCCTCCTGTCCGAGTCGTACACCTACGCCACGTTCGCCGACCGGGTGAAGGCGAGCTACCACTTCGTGAAGGCGGCCCTCCAGAGCGCCGCGGCGAAGCCGGAAGCACTGGCGGCCGCCACGAAGGACGGCGGCACGCCGCCGCGGATCGCCGTGCGGAGTAAGACCGTCGCGGAGGAGAAGCCCGCGACCGTCCTCGGGTTTGACGCGGACGGGAAGCCGAAGGACTTCTCCCTTCAGCAGATCACGCGGATGGAGCCGACGCTGGAGGTGGAAGTCCCGGAGGCGTACCTGATCCCCGCGGCCTTCGCCGACGCGACCGACACACTTCGGCGGCACGGCGTCACGGTGGACGAACTGCGCGAGGACCTCGAACTCGACCTGGAAACATACCGCGTCACGGAACTGACCCGCGGCGAGACGGCGTACCAGAAGCACAGGCCCGTGAGGCTCGAAGTCGCGAAGGAGAAGCTGGCCCGCCGCGTCCCGGCCGGGACGTTCCTGGTTCGCACGGCGCAACCCCTGGGCCGCCTCGCCGCGTACCTGCTCGAACCGCAGGCCGAGGACGGGCTGACGACGTGGAACGCCTTCGACGCCGGCCTCGCGAAGGACAAGGAGTTCCCGGTGGCCCGCGTCGGCAAGCTCGGCGGCGTCGCTACCGGCTCGCCCCGCCCGCTGCCGGAGAACCGCAAGAAGGACCAGCCGTTCACGCTCGAGTTCCTCACGTCGAACCGGGCGTTCGCGGTCGGCGAGCAAGGCCCGGTGACGTGGCTGCCGGACGGCGAGCACTACCTGCAAACGAAGGGCGGCAAGCTCTACAAGGTCGCCGCCCGCACCGGCCGGAGCGAGTTGTTCGTGGACCCGGACAAGCTCGCGAAGTCGCTCGAAGGGCTGTCCGCCCTGCCCCGCCGCGCCCGCGGCGGCATCACCCGCGACGGCGAGTACCGCACGAACCCGGCCCGCACCGGCACGCTCGTGGACCTGCCGAAGGACGAGATCGGGTTCGCGTACTTCGACGGCACGCCCGCCGTGCAGCTCACGACCCGCGGCGGCAAGAAGGAGTTCGTCACGTTCTCGCCGAGCGGCACGCACGTCGCCTTCACGCGGAAGGGGAACCTCTTCGCCGTCGAACTGGCCACGCGGAAGGAGACGGCGCTGACGGCCGACACCGGCGCGGAGATTTTGAACGGCCGGGCCGACTGGGTCTACGAGGAGGAAATCTTCAACCGCAACGGCCGGGCGTACTGGTGGAACGCCGACGGCACGGCGATCGTGTTCCTGCGGTTCGACGACACGCCGGTGAAGAAGTTCACGCTCGCCGACCCGTTCCCGGCCGCCGGCCGTGCCGAGGTGTACGCGTACCCGAAGCCCGGCGATCCGAACCCGTTGGTGAAGCTCGGCGTCGTGTCGCTCGCGGACGCGAAGCCGACGTTCCTCGACCTCGGCGACTACAAGCCGGAGGACACCCTGTTCGCCCGCGTCGGCTGGCTGCCGGACGGCAAGCGGCCGTTCGCTTACGTGACGAACCGCCGGCAGACGTGGCTCGACTTCGTCGTCTGGGAGTCGCCGAACGCGAAGCCGACGAAACTGTTCCGCGACCAGACGAAGGCATGGATCGACGACCCCGGCGAGCCGAAGTTCCTGGCCGATGGGTCGTTCCTGTTCTCGAGCGAGCGGACCGGGTGGAAGCACCTGTACCACTACGACGCGGCCGGGAAGCTGCTCCGCGCCGTCACGACCGGCGAGTGGGAAGTGAAGGACGTGCTGCGGGCCGACGAGTCGGAGGTGTTCTTCACCGCGACGAAGGACGGGCACAACGGGTCGAACTTCTACTCCGCGAAACTCGACGGGAGCGGCGTCACCCGGCTGTCGGCGGGCGACGGGTCGCACACGATCAACCTCGCGCCGAAGGGGAAGCTGTTCACCGACCGGTTCAGCGACAACTCCACGCCGGGCCGGATGTGGCTCCGCGAACTCGGCGGCGACGCCGCGGTGCGAGTCCTCGACAACAACCCGGCCTACGCCCGCGACGAGTACAAGTTCGGCAAGTACGAACGGCTGCAAGTGCCGATGAAGGACGGCTTCCTGCTGGAAGCCGCGATCACGTACCCGCCGGACTTCGACCCGGCCAAGAAGTACCCGGTGTGGATATCGACCTACGCCGGGCCGCACGCGCCGACCGTCCGCGAGGGGTGGAGCTGGCGTTCGTTCGAGCAGGTGCTGGCGCACATGGGCGTCGTCTCGTTCCGGGTGGACCCGCGGTCCGCGAGCGGCAAGGGGGCCGTCAGCGCGTGGGCGTGTTACAAGCAGATGGGCGTGCCGGAGCTGAAGGACCTGGAGGAGGCCGTCGATTGGATCGCCCAGAAGCCGTGGGCCGACGGGTCCCGCGTCGGGATCAGCGGGCACAGCTACGGCGGGTTCATCACGGCCTACGCGCTGACGCACTCGAAGAAGTTCGCCGCCGGCATCGCCGGCGCGCCGCCGACCGACTGGCGGCTGTACGACACGATCTACACCGAGCGGTACATGGGCCTGCCGGCGGAGAACAAGGACGGGTACGACAAGACGAGTGTCGTGAAGGCGGCCGCGAACCTGCACGGCAAGTTGTTGCTCATCCACGGGCTGATGGACGACAACGTCCACGTCCAGAACTCGATGCAGTTCATCGACGCGCTGCAGAAGGCGAACAAGCCGTTCGAGCTGATGATCTACCCGCCGTCCCGCCACGGCATCCGCGGCGAGCACTACCAGGCGCTGCAGATCGACTTCATCCGCCGGACGATGCTGGGGAAGTGACCGGATAAACTGACGGAAACGAACGGAGCAATCATCATGAAAGTCGGCCTCGTCGGGTACACGGGCGCGGGCAAGAGCACGGCCTTCCAGTGGCTCACCGGGGCCACGCCTGACCCCGGCAAGATTCAGCAAGGCCAAGTCGGCACGTGCGACGTGCCGGACGACCGCCTCCGCAAGATTTCCGACCACTTCAAGCCGAAGAAGCTGACGTTCGCGAAGATGGAAGTCCTCGACACGCCCGGCCTGATGGCCGACGACCGCAAGGACAACCCGCGGCGGCTCGCCATCCTCCGCGAGGCGAACGGCATGGTCGTCGTCCTCGACGGGTTCGGTGGCACGCCGCTCGCCGACACGCTCAAGAAGTTCCGCGAGGACCTGCTGTTCGCCGACCTCGAAGTCGTGTCGAACCGCGTGCCGAAGGTCGAGGCGCAGATGAAGAAGGCGAAGCCCGCGAAGGAGCGGGAGCAGGACGAACTCGAGCTGGCGACGCTCAAGCGGATCATCGCCGGGCTGGAGGCCGGCAAGCTGGCGAAGGAACTGAACGTCACCGAGGAGGAAGACAAGTTCCTCAAGAGCTTCCAACTGCTGACGCTCAAGCCGGAGACGGTCCTCGTCAACCGCGGCGATTCCGGGTTCAACGACCCGCTGCCCGCGGACCTGCTCGCGCTCGCGCCGACCGCGTGCCAGGCCCCGGTAAAGCTGGAGATGGAACTCGCCGCGCTGTCGCCGGAGGACCGCGAGCTGTTCATGGCGGACCTCGGGTTCACGCAGTCGTTCCGCGAGGCGACGATCCGTAGCGTCTTCTACGCGATGGGCCGGATCGTGTTCTTCACGGCCGGGCACGACGAGTGCCGGTCGTGGGCGATGGACACGGGCGGGGACGCGGTGGCCGCGGCCGCGTGCATCCACAACGACCTCGCCGCCCGGTTCGTGCGGGCGCGGGTGGTGAGCTACGACCAGTACGCCGCGTGCGGCTACTCCGAGAAGGAGGCGAAAGCCCGCGGCCAGGAGCGGCTGGAGGGCAAGCAGTACGTCGTCCAGGACGGCGACGTGATCGAGATTTTGTAGGGCGGGTCGAAGGGCTTTGCGACGAGGCCCGACCTGTGGCCGGAACCATCTTCGGGAATCGGTTCATGATTGTGGTTTTCAGGCTGAAAGCCTGGGACATGTCAGCCCAGGGCAACGCCCTGGGTAGGACAGCCGCGGGTGAAAGCCCTGAAAGGGCGGAACACTCTTCCGCCCTTTCAGGGCTTGTTGCATCCGGGCGGCGGTCTACCCAGGGCGTTGCCCTGGGCTGACATGTCCCACCCCTTCGGGGTGAAGAAGGGATCGACATCCGGTGTCGGTCTTTGATCCTCCGGCCGTCCGGTGTCGGGCCTCGCAAAGCCTCGACCCGACCTACATAACCGGCGGGCGAGTTCATACATTAGCTGTCTGGTATTTTTCCCCGGAACACCTGGAGCCACGATGGGCATTCAGCACAAGCCGAAGTCGGTCCGCAACGCGAACAAGAAGCGGGTCCGTGCCCGCAAGCACAAGCTCCGCAGTACCAAGAAGGGCAAGCGGTAACGCTCGCGATTCAGCCCGGCCGACGCCGGGTTGTGTTATTTTGGTAGCCACCATGCTGCTGCTCTCCGCCACCGACCTCGCCCGCGGGTACGACGCCACGCCGCTGTTCGAGGGCGTCTCGTTCGAGCTGTTCGCCGGCGACCGCGTCGGGTTCGTCGGCCCGAACGGCGCGGGCAAGACCACGCTGTTGAAGGCGGTCGTCGATCCCGACCTGCTCGACGCCGGCAAGGTGCAACTGCACGCCGGGGCGCGGCTCGGCGTCCTCCGGCAGGTCGCCGAGTTCCCGGCCGGCCGCACCGTCTTCCAGGAGGCGAAGTCCGCGTTCGACGAACTCCTCGCCGCCCAGGACGAGTTCATCCGCGTCGCCGAGCAGCTCGCCGCCGCGACGACGGACCAGGAACGCAAGCAACTCTCCGCCCGGTACGACCGGCTGCACGAGCAACTGCAGTCGCAGGACGGGTTCCACCTCGACAACCGCGTGGAGGAAGTCCTCACCGGCCTCGGGTTTCCCGCCGCCGACTGGCACCGCGACGCGAACACGTTCAGCGGCGGCCAGCAGCGGCGACTGCTCCTCGCGAAAATCCTGCTCGCCGCCCCCGACGTGATGCTCCTCGACGAGCCGAGCAACCACCTGGACATCAAGACCACCCGCTGGCTGGAAGACTACCTCGTCCGGCAGCCGCAGGGCATGATCGTCGTCAGCCACGACCGGTACTTCCTGGACAAGGTGACGACGAAGACGTTCGAGCTGCACGCCCGGCAGGTCAGCGTCTTCCCCGGCAACTACACGCAGTACGTCCGCCTGCGGGACGAGAAGCACGAGCGGCAACTGAAGGAGTATGAGGCCCAGCGGGAGTTCATCGAAAAGCAGGAGGAGTACATCCGCCGCGCCCACTACGGCCAGCTCGCGAAGCAGGCCCAGAGCCGGATGAAGACGCTCGACAAGATCGACCGCGTGTCGAAGCCGACGAAGGTGAGCGGCCCGAACATCCACCTCGGCGACGCCGTGCGGTCCGGCGACATCGTGTTCCACGTCGAGGACCTGACGAAGCGGTTCGGCGACAAGCTGCTGTTCGAGAACCTGAGCTTCGACATCCTCCGCGGCAAGCGGGTCGGCATCCTCGGCCCGAACGGGTGCGGCAAGACGACGCTCCTCCGCATCCTCCTCGGCGACGAGCCGCCGACCTCGGGCAAGGTCCAGCGCGGCCACCTCGTTTACCTCGGCTACCTCGATCAACATCTAAAAATGCTGGACGACGAGAAGTCGCTGTTGCGGGCCGTCTGGCCGGAGGACGACGCGACGCAGACCGAGCAGAAGATGCGGGACCTGCTCGGCAGTTTCGGGCTTCACGGCGAGATCGTGGAGCAGCCGGTGAAGTCGCTGTCCGGAGGCGAGCGGAGCCGGGCGGCGCTCGCCCGGCTGACGGTCGAGGGGGCGAACGTCCTGATCCTGGACGAGCCGACGAACCACCTGGACATCTGGGCGTGCGACGCGCTGGAGGAGGCGGTGAAGGCGTTCGACGGGACGCTGATCTGCGTCAGCCACGACCGGTATTTCCTGAACCGGGTGGCGGACCTGCTGATCGTCTTCGACAGCGACCTCGGCCGCCCGGAGATCGTCTTCGGCAACTACGACACCTACGAACTCCTCCGTGCCAACCGCGAACAAGCGGCGAAGGAGTCGGCGAAGCCGAAGCGGAGCGAGCCGAAGGCGAGCGAGAACGGCACGACGGCGCGGCCGGAGAAGGCGAAGCGGAAGCGGAAGTTCCCGTACCGCAAGGCGGCCGACGTGGAGGCGGACATCGCGGCCGCGGAGGCCCAGGTGACGGAGCTGGAGGCGAAGCTGCAGGACGCGGACATCTACCGCGACGCCCCGCGGTTCCAGGAAGCGCTCGACGCGCTGGAGGCGGTGAAGGCGAAGCTGCCGACGCTGTACGAGCACTGGGAAGAGGCGGTGGAACTAAACGGCTGATCTTGCACAGAAGGAGGATGGACGAGAGGCAATCGTACTGGACATCCAGTCTTCCCGACGGGATAATCCGGGCAGCCCGGCGACGAACGGACCCGCCATGCCCGCCTTCCTCCACCCGCTCCTCGACCGCCGGCACTTCCTCGCTTCCGCGGGCGGCGTCGCGCTCGCGGCGATGCTCGCGGAACAGAACCTCCTCGCCGACGACGCGAAGCCGATCCGACCCGACATTAAACCCGACGCCCCGCTCGCGCCGCGGAAGCCGCACTTCGAGCCGAAGGCGCGGCGCGTTCTAACGATCTTCTGCTCCGGCGCGGTCAGCCACCTCGACAGCTTCGACCACAAGCCGGAACTGACGAAGCGCGACGGCCGGCCGCTGCCCGGCGGCGAGAAGCTCGTCACGTTCCAGGGCGAGAACGGCAACCTCGTCAAGCCGCTGTGGGCGTTCAAGCCCCGCGGCCAATCGGGGAAGATGGTCTCCGACCTTTTCCCGCACCTGGCGGAACTCGCGGACGAGTTGTGCTTCGTCCACTCGATGACGGCGAAGAGCAACACGCACGGCCCGGCCGAGAACCAGATGAGCACCGGGTTCACGCTCGACGGGTTCCCGAGCGCCGGCGCGTGGGTCAGCTACGCCCTCGGCAGCGAGTGCCGCGACCTGCCGGCGTTCGTCGCGATTCCCGACCCCCGCGGCGTGCCGCAGGTCGGGCCGAACAACTGGGGCAGCGCGTTCCTGCCGGCCGTGTTCCAGGGGACGCCGTTCACGGCCGACAAGCCGATCCCCAACTTGAACCGGCCGAAGGGCGTGACCGCGACGGAGGACGCCGCGACGCGGGACTTCCTGAAGCTGCTCAACGAGGAACACCTGAAGGCGCGGCCCGGCGACACGGAACTGGCCGCCCGCATCGCCAGCTACGAACTCGCGGCCAAGATGCAGATCCGCGCGAGCGAGGCGGCCGACCTGTCCAGGGAACCGAAGGCCGTCCACGCGGAGTACGGCACGGCGGATACGGACCCGACGAAGGCCGGGTTCGCCCGCAACTGCCTGCTCGCCCGGCGGCTGTTGGAGAAGGGCGTGCGGTTCGTGCAACTGTTCAACGGCTCCTACGCGATGGGCGAGGGCGTCGGCAACTGGGACGGCCACCGGATGCTGAAGAAGCAGTACGACGTTCACGCCCCGATCTTCGACCGGCCGTGCGCGGCGCTCTTGACGGACCTGAAGCGGACGGGGCTGCTGAAGGACACGCTGGTCGTGTGGGTGACGGAGTTCGGCCGGATGCCGACGTTCCAGAAAGGGGCGAGCGGCCGGGACCACAACCCGAAGGGGTTCACGGTGTGGCTGGCCGGGGCCGGGGTGAAGAAGGCGTTCAGCTACGGGGCGACGGACGAGTTCGGCCACCAGGCCGTGGACAAGGTGGCGACGATTTATGACTTACACGCGACGGTGCTGCACCTGCTCGGCTTGGACCACACGCGGCTGAGCTTCTACCACAACGGCATCGAACGGCGGCTGACCGACGTTCACGGGCACGTGATCGGGGACATCGTCATATAGCGGTGGGCTTGCCCACCGTGCGGGGCGAGGCTTTGCGAGACCCGCGGGGGCGTCCCTCCCACGGCGACGTTCTTCCCACCGCAACCAGCTTCCCGCGGGCGTGAAGGCGTTCCTCCCGCGGGAGCGTTTCTCCCCTTGCAGACAGTTCCTTGCGGGAGGCAGCGCGTGCGGGCCTCGAAGACTCGGCCCGCACGGTGGGCAAGCCCACCGCTATATGACGAAACTCCTACCGGTTGAACAAGAACGCCGGGCTGTTGAGCAGCGCCCACGTTAGGTCCTGCGCCCCCAGCACGCGGGCGTCCGTCGGCGGGACCTTCGCCGCGTCCGCGGCCAGCTTCTGGTACTCGCGGTCCTGGGCCAGGTAGCGGCCCCGCAGGTCGGCCGTCTCCTTGTCCGTCCGCTTCGCCACGTCCGTGTCGAGCAGCTTCGCCAGTTCCGGCGACACCGGGGACTGCAGCTTCGGGTTCTTGTCCGTCGTCACCGACAGGCGGAACTTGCCGATCGTGTGGCCGCTGCCGAACCGCTGGTCGAACACGACCGTCAGCGTCACGCCCTTCTCGGCGTTCACCGGGGCCTGGAACTTGAACAGCGCCGCGTGGTCGATGCCGAGCTGCGGCGAAATGGCCCACCCGGTGGCCGGGTTGTTGTCCACCGCGTTCGCGACAGGGTAGCCGTCCTGCTGGAACGTCGCCTGCGGGCTGACCAGCTTCACCGGCTTCGCCTTCGCCTCCTCCTCGTCCGTTTTCGCCCGCTGGTTCGCCCGGAGCTCGTTCAGCACGAAGTTCCCGTTCTCGGCCCGGCCCGGCCCCTTCTTGTTCGGCAGCGCCGCGTCGGTGAGGACCTCCAGCCGCATCGCGGTGAACGCCCCCTTCTCCTTCAGGTCGGCCGTGACGGTGTACGTGTCCACCGCCTCGATCGGCCCCGTCACGAGGACCGAGCCGTCCTTCTGAATCTCCATCTTGGAGCCGCCCTTCGCGGCCGCCGGCGTCGGCCCGGCCTTCGACACCGCCTTCGTCGGCGTCAGCGTCGTCCACGCCGTCGGCTTCTGCTCCAAGAGGCCCTTCTCCCACGCCGCCTGCTTGTCGTCGAGCGTCTTCTTGTACGCCTCGAACCGCGTCACGCGGTCCTTGTGTTCCGCCACCAGCGCCGCGTGGTCCGGGCCGGCGCTTCGCATCGCCGTCACGCCGTTCTCGACCTCCGCCTTCGTCGGCAGCCGGTTCAGGACGGACAGGTAGACTTCCTCCACGACCTTCGCGTCGTCCTTCTCCTTCAACGTGAACTTCGCGATGTGGTTGCCGCCGTCCTGCACGGCGTCGCCGACGACCGGGCCGGACACGAACGCGAGGATCGGCCCGAGCATGAGGCCGTTGGATCGCTCGCACTCGCAGGCGCTCTCGCGGACCGGCTTGCCGAGCAGTTCGAGGAACCCGCCCGGCAGCTCGACGTTGCTGTCGAGCAACTGCGCCGCCCGCGCCCCGGCCGGCAGGCCGGGCAGCCGCGTTACGCTGCCGGTCGTCTTGTAGATCGCGTCGTACAGCACCTCGGCCGGCAGCCGCCGGGCGAGGGCGTGCGAGAAGTTCTGCTCGTCGTCCTTGTTCCACTTGTTCGTCGCGATGGAAAGTTGGTACGTGCGGCTCTTGCAAATCGTCTTCACCAGCGCCTGCACGTTGAACTTCGACTGGATGAATTCTTCCGTCAGCTTGTCGAGCAGTTCCGGGTTCGTCGGCGGGTTGCCGGCCCGGATGTCGTCCACCGGCTCGATGACGCCGACGCCGAGCAGGTAGCTCCACATCCGGTTCACGAACGACTTCGCGAAGTACGGGTTCTGCGGGGCCGTGATCCACTTGGCGATCTGCACCCGCCGCGTCGCGTCGGCCGCGATCTGCGTCGAAACCTGGTACGGGAACTTCGGCGGCGCGACCTGGCCGGTCCGCTCGTGCTTCATCTCGCCGCCCTTCGCGTCCTCGATCATTTCCGCCAGCGGCTTCGCCCCCTCGACGGCCGTGCCGCCGATCCGCTGGCCCTTGTACTTCGGGTCCTCCTTGCGGGTCACCTGCGCGAAGTACGCGGCCAGCTCGTAATACTGATCTTGCGTCCACTTCTCGAACGGGTGGTCGTGGCACTTGTTGCAGTTGAACCGGATGGCCAGGAACAGTTGCGTCGTGTTCTCCATCGCAGCGTCCGGCTCGCGGAGGACCTTGTAGTACGCCGCCGGCGGGTTCGCGATGTTCGACCCGCTGGCCGTCAGCACGCTGTACGCGAACTGGTCGTAGGGCGTGTTCTTCGCGACCTCGTCGTGCAGCCACTTGCGGAGGGCGACAGCCCCCTGGTCGCCGAGGAACTTGCGGTTCACCTGCATGAGGTCCGCCCACTTGTTCGTCCAGTGCTCGACGTAGGCGTCGCCGCCGACGAGCGTGTCGATCAGCTCGTCCCGCTTCGCCCGGCTCGGCTTCGGGTCCGCGAGGAACTTCCGCACGTCGTCGGCCGACGGCGGCAGGCCGGTGAGGTCGATCGTGACGCGGCGGACGAACTCGGCGTCGTTGCACAGGTCGCTCGCCTGGATCTTCACCTTCTTCAGCTTCGCGTCCACCAGTTCGTCGATGAAGTTCTGCACCGGCTGCTGCTTCCAGGCGTACTCGGACCGGTCGCCCATGACGACGACGGTGGACGCGGCGTAGGCCCCCTCGTACCGGACGAGCATCGTCGCCTCGCCGCGGCGGATGCTGGTCAACAACCCGGCCTTGTCCACGGTCGCGACTTCCGTGTTGCTGCTCTCGATGAAGCTCTCGGCGGACACGTCCCGCTTGCGGCCGTCGGCGTAGGTCGCGACGACGGCGAATTGCTGCTTGCCGCCGATCTGCTGGATCGTCGGGTTCTTCGGGAAAACCTCGATGCCGGTGACCCGCGGCGCGTTCAAATCGAGCGCGACGCCGTCGGCGATCCACTGCTTGACGAGTTCGTAGTTCGTGTCGCCCGGCTGCCACACCACACCGCCGGCGTGCGGCACGGCCCCGGCCGGCTTCAGCAGCATGAGCGACTTGTCCGGCGCGGCCCGGTTGAACCGGCGGCCTTCGAGGTCGTCGGTCAGCGACCGGTGGTCGAACAGCGGGTCGTAGCCCCGCAGCGAGAGCTTGAACCCGTTCTTACCCTGGGCCGACCCGTGGCACGTCCCCTGGTTGCACCCGAGCTTCGACAACACCGGCTGCACGTCGGTGACGAAGCTGACCGCCTTCGCCGCCTTCTGGCCGGTGACCGTCACGGGAACCTTCGCGGTTAGCCCGCCGAGTGACACCGCGATGTCACCCGTGCCGTCGGCCGCGGGGCGGACGAGGCCGGTCGCGGAGACGGTCACGCCCTTCGGCGGCTCGACCTTCGCCAGCCGCGTCACGTCCACCGTGTCGCCGGTGTCGAGCTTCGCGGTGACGAGGAGCTGGCCGTAGGCGTAGAGCGAGGCCAGGTCGATCTTCGCGGGCTGGACCGCGAGCGAGGCGACCTTCGTTCCGGGCGGGAGCTGCTCCGCGTCCGCGGCGAACGCGACCGGGGCGAGGGCCAGGAGCGAGAGTGAGAGAAGGTGTCGCATGGGTATCGGTGGGAGTGTATGGTGGGAGGAAGTGCCCCGGCACGGCCGTGCCGGGGCTTTCGGGTCACTTCACTACTTCGCCGCCTTCTTGTCGGTGAGCGGGACGCCGACGAACTCCTTGAGCAGCTTGCCGGTGGCCGGGTCGTGCAGCCACACCTTGCCGTCGAACCCGGCCGACGCGACCGCCTTCCCGTCCGGCCGCCACGCCACCGCGTACACGGCCCCGGTGGTCTTCTCGAACGCGACCTTGGTTCCCTTCTCGATTTCGTAGACGCGGACCTCGCCCTTGCCGTCGAGGCTGCTGACGGCCGCGAACTTGTCGCCGTCCGGGTTGAACTTCGCGCACGACACCCGGCCCGGCATCGCGTCGAACTGCTTCACCTTGTTCGAGTCGTCGCCGATCTCCCGCTTCACCTCGCGGTGCATCTTGTACAGCCGCGGCGTCCCGTCCGACCCGGCCGCCAGCAGCTCGTCGTACACGTTCGGCTTCGCCCCCGGCGTGTCGTTCGGCACCTTCTGCATCTTCTTCTCCTTCATCGGCCGGCGGTCGATCGTCATGACGCCGCCCTTGAGCGCGCCGGGGGTGATGCTCGTCACGTTGTCGATGAACCGCTGCGTCGGCACGTCGGTCAGCTTCACCGTCATGTCCCGGCCGCCGGAGACGAGGTGCAACCCGTCCTGGCTGAACGCGGTGGACAGCACCCAGTCCGAGTGGGTGCCCATCTGGAGGGCCTGCTTGCCGGTGTCCGCGTCGAGCGCCCGGACGGTGTTGTCCGTGCAGCCGACGGCCACGAGCTTGCCGTCCGGCGACCAGCTCACGCCGGAGACGGTGTCGAACGTGACCGGGGCGGACACCTTCAGCCGTCGCTTCTCGACGTTCCAGATTTGCACCTCGCCGAACCGCCCCGGCGACCCGCCCGCGACGGCCAGCCACTTGCCGTCCGGCGAGAACGCCACGGACCGCACTTGTTCCGACAGGCCGATGAGCCGGGCCTCGATCTTCGAGCCGTCGGCGGCGTGGAGGACGACCTCGTGGTAGCCGGTGACGGCGAGCAGCTTGCCGTCCGGCGAGAACGCCACGGACGTGACGACCGGCGGCGACAGGTACTGGTGCGGGTGGTCCTCGTCCACCGCGACCTTCTCCTTCGCGCTGGCCGGCGTGTCGTCCTTCGCGCCTTCCTTGATCCAGCGTTCGACGAGCGCGAACTGCTTCGCCGTCAGCGCGTCGCGGTTCTTCGGCATCTCGTGCTTCTCGTCCTTCACCCGAATCTCGTCGAGCAGGTAGCTCTTCTCCGGCTTGCCGGGGACGACGGAGGGCTTGCCGGTCTCGCCGCCCTTCAGCAGGTCGGCGAACTCGGTCATGATGTACCCGCCCTGGGCCTTCGCCGGCTGGTGGCAGCCCTGGCAATTCTGTTGGAAGATCGGCCGCACGTCCTTGAAGTAGCTGACGGGGCCGTCGTCGGCCTTCGGCTGGGCGAGGGCGGGGGTGAGCCAGGCGGCACAGAGGACCGCCGCCCACGAGAAGCGGAGGGAGGGCATCACGACCTCGAACGCGGGACGCGCCGCCGGGCCGGCGCGGATTCGGTGAGGATGGTAGTTTAGCAGGAAGGGGGCCGGGAGTTCAAACGGATTTTATAAACCGTCCGCCGTCGTCGTCAGAACGTCACCCCGTTGACGAGCATCAGCGCCCAGGCCATCTTGCAGACGATGTGGAACGCCTGGTCCGCGTGGATCGTCGTCACGCCCTCGCACTTCAGCAGGTCGATCAGCCAATGCACGACGGTTTCCAGCGCGGCGTAGAACGCGACCGTGACCACGGTAAACCCGCCGGCCATGTGGATCACGACGCCGACCGTCGCCCCGTGGAGCAGGGCGTGGGCGGTCAGCCAGTAGTACCAGGGGACTTCCTTCTGGATCGGGTTCGTGGACTTCCGGCACTTGCACGACGCGATCACGTCCCCTTGCAGCGCGAAGTCCATCAGGGCGTGACCGGCGACCAGGAAGAAGAGCAGGAAGAACAGCACGAGCAGGCCCGCGGAGGAACCGGGTTCACGGTACAACGGTCGAACGATGGGCGAACCGCGGTCAACTGGCTTTCTTGTAGCTAAAAATCCGCGGGTTGGCGAACGGAAAACGCCATTCCCGCGGACAAAACGGCCCCGCCCGGCGGTACGCCCCGCACGCCGGGAACGAACCCGCCCCGGCCCTCGGACCGAAGAATGTTTTTTCACACGGCCTTGACTTCCCACCCGCCCCGCCGGTATTATCACCTAAAGTTTTAGTTATTAGTTCCTCGGCGAGGAAACCCGTGGACGACCTACCCACCCCGACGGCCCGCGAGCTGGAAATCCTCAAAGTGCTCTGGGAGTACGGCCCGAAGAGCGTCAGCGAGGTCCACCGGCTCCTGAAAACGTCCGACGACAAGCAGCACCACGTCAACACGGTGCAGACGCTCATCCGGCTGATGGAGACGAAGGGCCTTGTCACCCACACTACGGAGGGGCGGACGTTCGTGTACGCCCCGGTGTTCAGCCGGGAGGAGTCGGCCGCCCGCTACCTGGACCGTGTGTTCGACGGCGCGGCGTCGCAGCTGGTGCTGAGCCTGTTGAAAGCCGAGCGGATCTCGCCCGAAGAACTGGAGCAGATGCGGAAGCTCATCAACGACGCCCGCAAGCGATGAGTCGTGGCGGCGGGTCGGCGCAAAGCCTTGACCCCCCGTCGGTCCCGGCCACCCCCGGCGGGTCGTCGCAAAGCCTTGACCCGCCCTACAAGACCGCAGCGAACGGATTCCCACCCCCATATTCGGAGAACGCGGATGTCCGAGTTCTGGCACGCGGCGACGATCTGGACCCTCCGCTCGCTGGTGGCGGGCGGCGTGACGCTCCTGCTCGCGTGGCTGGCCGTGCGGCGGGTGCAGGACCCGGCCCGCCGCCACCGCGTCATCGGCTGGTCGGTCCGGGCGGCGATGCTCGCCTGCGTCCTGGCCGTCCTCCCGGCGTGGCTACTCGTCCCCGTCCCCGGCTGGACCGCCGAGGGACAGCCCGAACACCCGTGCGGCGACTGCGCGGACGTGGTCCCGGTGGAAGTGGCCCGCGTCGAGGAGCCGCCGGTCGCGGAGGAACTTGTTTGGGTTCCGGTCGATTTCGACGTGAACGTCGAAGTCGAGGAACCGGCCGTCGCCGCGGCGGCCCCCGCCCCGCTTCCGGAACCGGACCCGCACGCACTGACGATCTCGGCCGTGCCGATGACCGGTGAGGTCGCCGCCGCCCCCGTCCCGCCGCGGGACATGGTCGCCGAGGTCGCGCCGGTCATCCTGATCCCGTACTGGCTGTGCGTCGGGTTCGTGCTGCTCCGCCAACTCGTCGGGTACGTCGGCCTCGCCCGGCTGCGGCGGTCGGCCGTCCCCGCCGCCGAGGACGTGCAACAGATCGTGGCGGAACTGGCGACGGACATGCGGCCGCCGTGCGTCCTTGTGTCCGACCGGCTGGCGACGCCCGTGTGCTTCGGCGTTTTCACGCCCACGATCCTGCTGCCGCGGGCGTTGGCCCGCACCGCGACGCTGGACCAACTGCGGTGGGTGCTGGCCCACGAACTCGACCACCTCCGCCGCGGCGACCCGCGGACCGGCGTGTGGGTCGGGCTGGCGCGGGCCGTCTACTTCGCGCTGCCGTGGTTCTGGGCCGTGCGGCGGGAGTTGAGCCTCGCGCAAGAGTACCTCGCGGACGCCGCGGCCGCGGGGGCGCAGGAGGCGGACTACGCGGCCTTCTTAGTCGAGCTTTCTTCGCGGCCGGGTGTGCCGCGGAGCGTCCGAGCCGTCCCGAGCCTCGCCGGCGTGCGGGCCGGGCAATCCGACCTTTACCGGAGGGTGACGATGTTGCTGCAACCGAAGTCTGAGAGCAAATCCCGTTGGGGCCGCGCGTGGTCGGCCCTGGCCATCGGTAGTGCCGTGTCCGCGACGGTCGTGCTGTCCGGCATCCGCCTGACCGCCGACGAGCCGAAAAAGGTGGACAAGAAGCCCGTCGAGGGGCGGGTCGAGGTACGCCTCGCCGACGGCGAGAAGCTGAAGGAGAAGGCCAAGAAGGACGGCGACAAGAAGGCGGACGCCGTCGAGCATCGGATCGAACTCGTCGTCGTCGGCAACGACAAGGCGACGGCCGAGATCGAGAAGGCGATCGAGGAGGCGGCCAAAAAGGGCGACGTGAAGGCGGTGAAGGAATTGGTCGCCAAACTGAAGGCGGCGACCGTCGCGCACGGCATCCCCGGCATCGCGAAGGTCATGCCGCCGGCCGTGCCGCTCCCGCCGGTCCCGCCCGAGGCGGTGGTGAAGATGCGGCTCGCGCTGGACGAGGAGACGCAGCACCTTCAGAAGGCCCTCGAAAAGCTGACGAAGGCCGCCGAGGACGTGAAGGACCAACCGGAGGCGAAGGCCGCGCTGGAGAAGAGCGCCGCCGAGTACCGCAAGAAGCTGGCCGAGGCGAAGGACAAGGCGGGGAAGGCCGGCGACGCCGCGAAGCACGCCGAGGTCGCGCGGGCCGACGCCCTGCGGAAGTGGACGATGCCGAACACCACGGCCCTCGACCAGGTGAAGGCGAACATGGCCGAGATGATGAAGGCATACGAGAAGCAACTGTCCGGCCTGAAGGACGACCCGAAGGCGGCCGAGGCGGTGAAGGAAGCGATGGCGGCGTACAAGGCGAACATGGACAAGCTGATGAAGCAACTGTCCGGCCTTCAGGGCGGCCAGTTCCAGTGGCAGCAGTTCCAGCCGATGCAGGCGCTGCCGTTGAAGGGGTTTGAAATGAAGGAGTTGCACGACCTGCACGGGAAGGTCTACACGGCGAAGCCGGCCCAGGGCGGGCGGTTCGGCGTGACCATCGAGGCCGTCCCGGCGATCCTCGTCGAGCAGCTCGACCTGCCGAAGGGCCAGGGGGCGATCCTGCTGAGCGTCAGTGACGGGTCGCCGGCCGCGAAGGCCGGGCTGAAGGCCAACGACGTGCTGCTGGAGGTGAAGGGCAAGGCCGTGACGGCCGAGGGCCTGCCGACGGTCATCGCCGGGATGAAGGGCGACGAGACGTTCGACGTGGTGATCGTCCGCAAGGGCAAGAAGGAGACGGTGAAGGGCATCGCGCTGCCAGCCGTGAAGACGGAAACGAAGAAGGACAAGGGCAAGGCGGCGTCGAAGTCGATCAAGGTCGAGGACGACAAGTTCGAGATTCGAGCCGAGGAGGACGGGCTGAAGTTCGAGCTGAAGGGGACGGTCGGCGACACCGGCTCGGTGGAGATCGAGATCGAGAAGGACAAGAAGAAGTTCTTCGACGGCAAGGGCGTGAAGAGCGTCCCGGCCGAGTACCGCGAGAAGGTCGAGGAGCTGCTCAAGGGCGTCGGGAAGTAGCCCCCGGCTCGCGCGGGACGCGGGGCGGGCCGGGTCTGAGCAAGACCCGCCCCGCCCCCCTGCCCCGCTTTCATGCCGAACAGGGTCAGGACGGCTGGCCGCGCGACGGGGACATGGGCGGTGAGCGGTACACGGGTGAGCGCGAGAAGGAGTCCGATGTCGTGCGGCACCGGGGCAAAGTGGCCGCGGGTTTGAGGGGTGCGTTCCTAGAAGTGGCCGTCACCGCCGTGGAGAAACACGTCAGTCGATGGCCACGTGTTCGCGCAGAGTCCACACTTCTTGACATGCGATCCAACGGATGTGTTTCCCGAGCAGAATGTAGGACGAGAGTAACTCGGCTGCGGGGGGAAGTAAATAGAGGGGTCGGGTGAGGGACGCATACCCGACCCCTTACGGGGTACGGCTCGCCAACGACGCTACTCCTTCCCCAGTACGAGATCGACGACCCAGCACCCGCGGACGTGCGGCCCCGGCCCGCGGCAGTGGTCGAGGATCGCGGCGTCCTCGCACCCGGCGTCCTGCAGCGCGTCCGCCAGGATCGGCAGCCGGTCGAACGCCCGGTCGGCGTAGATCGCGTCCGCGATGCCGACGGCCGTGGACGTGCGCCACGCCGGGTCGAACGTGACCGAGCAGAACGGGTTGCCGAAGATGCAACGTAAAAACTCGGCTTGCTCCACCGCCAATTCATCGCAAGAAGTGTCGAGCAGAGTTGGTTCCCCATCGATCATGATCCAACCGGCTAATGTTGTGGCCGAGTGTGCGGAGTAGGTCGTGTACTGTTTGGCGACTACCTCAGCCGGGCATGAAAGGTAATGTGAAAACTCGTGGTAGCAATCTTCTTCTTCGATTTCGACCGCCGCTGCCTCTGCGGCGCTACGATCCCGCTCGTTGACCTCGCCATCCGCGTACTTCTCGCCAATCTCAACAGCCCTCTTCAAGCGTGGGTCTTGGAGTAGGTCATCGTTCTGGCGACAACACGCCACACCAAATAAGCGAAGTTTGCGTTCGCTGGTGGGTTCCTCAAGACAATTCAGCATTTGGCTTGGCCCGGTTGCCGCCAACCACTCCGCTTCCGTCATCGCTTCCGCCCTCCCGTGCCGCCATCGTACCGCGCCCGGCTCTGTGTCGCGACGAAACGGGCGCTCCACTAGAATGGACGCCATGAACATCACCCTCCCCGCCCCGGCGGACCGCGACACCGCCGCGCTCGTCGGCCGCATGACGCAGATCGTCGGCCGCGAGAACGTCCTCACCGCCACCGCCGACCTCGCCACCTACGAGTGCGACGGGTTCACCATCGCCAAGACGAAGCCCGACGTCGTCGTCTTCCCGATGACGACCAAGCACATCGTTGACATCGTCAAGGCGTGCAACGAGCTGGACGTGCCGTTCGTCGCCCGCGGGGCCGGGACGAGCCTCGCCGGCGGGTGCGTCCCCGTCGGCGGCGGCGTCATGATCGCGCTCGCCCGTATGAAGACCATCCACGAGGTCAACGTGCGCGACCGGTACGCCGTCGTGGACCCGGGCGTCGTCAACATCTGGCTCACGAACACGCTCAAGCCGCACGGCTACCACTACGCCCCGGACCCGTCCAGCCAGGGGGCGTGTACCATCGGCGGGAACGTCGCCACGAACAGCGGCGGGCCGCACACGCTCAAGTACGGCGTCACCGTCAACCACATCCTCGGCGTCGAACTCGTGCTGCCGGACGGCAAGGTCGTCACCGTCGGCGGGCCGACGGAGGACTCGCCCGGCTACGATCTCGTGGGAACGATCGTCGGCAGCGAGGGGACGTTCGGCGTCGTGTCGAAGGTGTGGGTCCGCATCACCCGCAACCCGGAGGGCTACCGCACGCTCCTCGGCGTCTTCGAGACGATCGACGACGCGACGAACGCCATTAGCGACATCATCGGCAGCGGCATCGTCCCGGCCGCGCTGGAATTGCTCGACCGGACGATTCTGAAGGCCGTCGAGGCGGCGTTCAAGTTCGGGTTCCCGCTCGACGCCGGGGCGGTGCTCATCATGGAGGTGGACGGGCTGGAGGCGGGGTTGCAGGACGAGGCGGACCGGATCGAGCGGATCGCGCTGGCGAACAAGGCCCGCGAGGTGCGGAAGGCGAACACGGAGGCGGAGCGGCTGGCGCTGTGGAAGGCGCGCAAGCAGGCGTTCGGCACGATCGGGCGGCTCGGCTACCCGAGCTACTGCACGCAGGACGGCGTCGTCCCGCGGACGAAGCTGCCGCAGATCATGAAGTTCATCGCGGCCACGGCCGACAAGTACGGCCTCGCGATCTGCAACGTGTTCCACGCCGGGGACGGGAACATTCACCCGATCCTGATGTTCGACGAGCGGGACCCCAAGCAGGTGCAGGCGGTGCTGGCCGCGAGCACGGACATCCTGACCGAGTGCATCAACCTCGGCGGCAGCGTGACCGGCGAGCACGGCATCGGCGTCGAGAAGCTGGACTTCATGCCGCTGTTGTTCTCGGCGGACGACTTGAAGTTCATGGTGCGGCTGCGGACGGCGTTCAACCCGCTGAACCGGTGCAGCCCGCACAAGATGCTGCCGACCGCCGGCGGCTGCGCCGAGCCGGTAGCCATCGCGGTGACGAAACCGGGGCGAAGGGCGGCGGTGTGAAGTGGGCACGGGGGCATGTTGATGGCTACGGCAGAGGGGGTTTACCTTCGGGTCAAGAACGGCGTGCCTCTCGGCGGACGAGTCGCCGTTGTGGTAGACCTCGACTCGCCGGATCGGAGTGTTCACTTTCAATGCACCGGGTCGGGTTGGATCGCACAAGGCCATTTGGAGGAAGTGCCGGCCGTCGGCTACGACGATTGGAAAGCGGGCGCGAGGGCGGGGATCGAATTCGCCTTGTCTGTCGCCGCCAAGCAAAGCGCCTGCGTGCATGTGACGCGGATTGTCGGAATGACGACCGACTCAAACCCGTCGTCCCTCGCGGCCGCAGCCGCGTTCGCGGTTTGGAAAGCGTTGGGTCACAACCCCTCGCCAACCGCACTTGAAGAGCTTGAGGCGGTCGTGGCGGACAGCCGGACGCGGCCGTTCGATTGGGTTCCGGTACTCGAAATGACGCGACCTTGATCCCTGAAGTCCGCGCGGCGGTGTGAGGCGGTCAAGGGATGAAGGAGATTTGATCCGCCAAGTCCTCGGCCTTGCCCGCGTGGGCGACCAACTGAAGGGCGTCGAGAATGTCCGGGATGCTCGTCCCCGGCCGCACTTCGAGAATGCCCGGTACAGCCCCGCCGCCCGCGATGTGGTCGGCCAGGGGAGTCGGCATGGTGCGGATGTCCCGCGTGACGAGTATCCGTCCCTCCGCCTCGACCCACTTCAAGATGTCGGCATCCAGCGTCCCATACCGTGGGGCCGAGGGTTCACCGCCGGCCACCACGTCGAGGGGGTAGGGCGAACCGAGCAGGTTGTGCCGTCGCACCGCGTCGAGAACCTTCTGCGGCTATTCTCGTCGAAGAGGAACGTGAGCATCGGTTACCGCCCACGGGTCAGTCGGAAGTAACACTCGCCCCTTGCGGAATTAGCCGTTCGCGGAGCGCGCGCAGGTTGACCGTCGCCCCGGTTGCGCGTTGCTCGGCCATGTCGGCCGCGTACCGGTTCAGATAGTCGTCGAGTTCGCTTCTGTTCTCGAGGTAGAACGCGATCGTCTTGTGTACGGTCGCGAGGGAAACGTGGGGGAATTGAACCGCGAGGGATTCCGCCGACTCGCCCTGGTTGTAGTCGAACAGGAAATGATGCAGCCCGACCCGCGTGCCGCGAATCGTTAACTCGCCGTGGGCGTCACGGTGGAGGAAGTCGGGGAGGTTCATTTTCGATTAGCCCTCGAATCTCTTCATAGTTTATCATTCCTCGGGTCGGCGAAGGTAGTCGATTTCTCCGTTGCCCCTTCGTCGCGGAGTGCCAATGATCCTCGTCGTCGGCCTCGAAATCGGCCTGTTCATCTTCGGGCTGGTCTCGCTCGCGCTGGGCAAGATGACGTTCGCCCCGAGCCGGGTCGTCGAGGGGCTGGCCGGGCGGCTGCTCGGCATCCTCGCCATGCTGCCGATGCCGCTGGCGTTCGCGTTCGGGTTCGTCGTCGGCTTCATGGAAGGGTTCAAGAACCCGAACGGCAACCCGCAGCAGCTCATGGAGAAGATCGCCCCAACGGTTCAGGCCGTCGAGATCGGGCTGGCCGTCGGCGGTACGCTCCTGGTCGTCGGCATCGGGCTGGCCCTCGCCGGGCCGTCCGAGGAGGAACGCCGGTGGCGGCATCGCCGCCGGCGGGATGAGTATTACGACGACGAGGAAGATGACGACGACTACGACGACCGCCCCCGGCGTCGCCGCCGGGACGAGGACGATTACGACGACGATTACGACGACCGCCCGCGGCGACGGCGGCGGGACGACGACTACTAAACACCCATGCCACACCCCGTACTCATCATCGACGACGAAGAGGCCATCGCCTGGGGGCTGCGGCGGGCGTTCGAGAAGGCCGGCCACCCGGTCGCGGTCGCGGCCACGGCCGAGGACGGGCTGAAGAAGGCCGCCGTTCAGAAGCCGGGCGTGATCTTCCTGGACGTGCGGCTGCCCGGCATGGACGGGCTGACGGCGCTCGAGAAACTGCGGGCCGCCGCGCCGACCGCGGCCGTGATCGTCATGACCGCGCACGGCAACCTCGCCACGGCCGTGAAGGCCGTCGCCGGCGGGGCGTTCGACTACCTCGCGAAGCCGTTCGACCTGCACCAAGCCCTCGACGCCGCCGCGCGGGCCGCCGCCACCGCCGCCACCGCCAACGGGTCCCGGCCGGCCCCCGCGCCCGCGACGGACGAAATCCTCGGCCGCACGCCCGCGATTCAGTCCGTCTTCAAGCGGATCGCGCTCGTCGCCCCGACGGAGGCGTGCGTCCTCGTCACCGGCGAGAGCGGGACCGGGAAGGAACTCGTCGCGCGGGCCATCCACGCGAACAGCCCGCGGCGGGACCGGCCCTTCCTGCCGGTCCACGTCGCGGCGCTGAACCCGAACCTCGTGGAGAGCGAACTGTTCGGCCACGTCCGCGGGTCGTTCACCGGGGCCGACCGCAACCGCGACGGGCTGATCTCACTCGCGAACGGCGGGACCGTGTTCCTGGACGAGATCGCGGACATCCCGCTGCCGGTCCAGGCGAAGTTGCTGCGGGTGCTGGAGCGGCAGGAGGTGCTGCCGGTCGGCGGGGCGGCGGCGCAGCCGGTGGACGTGCGGGTCGTCTCCGCCACGCACGTCGATCTGTCCGCGGCCGTCGGCGACGGCCGGTTCCGCCACGACCTGTTCTTCCGACTGAACGTTTACCCGATCCACGTCCCCGCGCTGCGGGACCGGGCGGACGACATCCCCGTCCTGGCCGAGGCGTTCCTCCAGCGGTTCGCCCCGACTTCGGCGCTGACGGCCGACGCGCTCGACGCTTTGAAGAAGCGGGTCTGGCCGGGGAACGTGCGGGAGCTGCGGAACGCGGTCGAACACGCGGCCATCGAGGGCCGCGGCGGGCCGATCCGGCCGGACCACCTGCCGGGCGCGACGGCGCACGTCGGCCCGCAGTCGGTCCGCGAACAGTTGGCCCGGCTCATCCGGGCGTGGGTGGCCGAGCGGGTCACCGCCGCCGGCGGGAACGAGCCGGCGGAGTTGTATCAAGGGTTGTTGGACGAGGTCGAGCCGGCCCTCGTCGGCGAGGTACTCAGGCAACTGGACGGCAACCGGCTCGCGGCGGGCCGGTGGCTGGGCCTGGCCCGCGCGACGGTGCGGAAGCTGATTCGCAAGTACGGCCTCGCCCCCGACGCGGACGGGGACGAGCTGGGGGATTAGTCTTCGACTTCGACGTTGAACACCATCGGCCGGGGGCAGGCGGCCGTCTTCACGGTCTCGAGCGCGAGCGACTTGAGGTAGTAGCTCTTGACCCGCCCGGAGATGAGGACGTGGTCTTCGGTTTCGGTGACTTGCAGCCGCCGGATTTGCGGCTGGCAGCTGTTGGCCAGGGCCAACTGCGCGGGCGACGGCTCAAGCGTGTCGAGCGTGGTCATCGGGGCACTCCTTCCCGAGATCGACCTCAGAGTTTGGTGAATGCGACGCGAGTGTTGCTAGAGCTACCGTCACCAAAAAAATAGATGGTTGGACAGGCGGCGATTCCTTCCGCTGACCATCGGGCGATGCGAACCGGTTAGCTCTCGTCGGTGAAACCTATGTGATCCTAAAAGGGCGGTCGGCAATCCGCAACTCTTTTCCCCGAAAACTCGGTGAAGAATTCGCACATTTCCTACAACCGGAAAACTCACGGCCGGGCGAACGCGCGGAATAGAATTGGCCCGATGAGCGACAACTCGTCCCCGCCGCCGGCCGACGACAGCTTCCTGGCCCCGGACCGGTGGGACCACGTCCTCCGCACCCTCGCCCGCAAGAAGAATTTGATCCTGCAGGGGCCGCCCGGCGTCGGGAAGTCGTTCGTCGCCGGGAAGGTCGTGAGCCACCTCGTCGGCGGCGACGCCGGCCGCGCGGCGTGGGTGCAGTTCCACCCGGCCTACGCCTACGAGGACTTCGTCCAGGGTCTACGGCCGGACGACGGGGGCGGATTTCGGATCCGCGACGGCCCGTTCCTGACGTTCGCCCGCCGGGCCGCCGACGACCCGGACCGGCCGTACCTGTTCGTCATCGACGAGATCAACCGGGCGAACCTGAGCAAGGTGTTCGGCGAACTCTTCTCGCTGCTGGAAGCCGACCGCCGCGGGCCGCGGTTCGCGATCCCGTTGACCTACGCCCGGAGCCTGACCGATACGTTTTTCGTGCCGGACAACCTGTTCGTGTTGGGGTTGATGAACACGGCCGACCGGTCGCTGGCGCTGGTCGATTACGCCCTGCGGCGGCGGTTCGCGTTCCTCGACCTGCGGCCGGCGTTCGACGCGCCGGGGTTTCCGGCGTTGCTGGCCTGCCGGGGCGCGGGGCCGGAACTGATCGACCGAATTATCGCGAAGATGACCCGGCTGAACGGGGCGATCCGCAACGAGCGGACGGCGCTCGGCCCCGGCTTCGAGGTCGGGCATAGCTTCTTCTGCCCGCGGCCGGGCGAGACGCCGGACGAGGGCTGGTATCGGGCCGTCATCGAAACGGAGGTCGCGCCGCTGCTCCGCGAGTATTGGTTCGACGACCCGGACCGGGCCGACGCGGAGGTCGAGAAGCTCTTGTCATGATCCCGGTCGCGAACCTGTACTACCTGCTCTCTTACGCCTGGGACGTGCCGGCCGGCCGGGGCGCGGTCCGCGCGACGGCGATTCCCTTCAAGCGGCAGCCGGACTTCTTCGCGGCGGTGCTGGCCCACGGGACCGAACGATTGTTGAAGCGCGGCCTGGACCGCGGGTACACGACGGTCGAGGAAGAAACGTCGCGGCCGCGCGGAAGGCTCGACGTGACGGCCACGCTACGGCGGAACCGGCCCGGCGTGGCCGTCTGTCGGGCCGACGACCCGACGCACGACACGCCGCCGAACCGCGTTCTGAAGGCGACGCTCCGTAGCTTGGTGAAGTGTACGGACGTGAACCGCGACCGCGCGGCCCGCTGTCACGCGCTGGCCGGCCGGTTCGCCGACGTGCCGGACGTGGAACTCTCGCCGGGTGCGTTCGCGGCCGTGCGGCTGGGCCGAAATACGGAGCACTACGGCGTCCTCCTGCACGTCTGCCGACTGCTGTTCGAGAACCGACTGCCGGACCCGCGGCCGGGTGCGGTGGCGTTCGCGGACTTCACCTTGGACGACCGGCAGATGGCGAACGTGTTCGAGCGGTTCGTCCGCAACTTCTACCGCCGCGAGCAGACGATCTTCCCCCGCGTGACCGGCGAGCGGTTCGCGTGGCGGGAGGTCGAAGGGTCGGCGGACGACGTGGCGCTGCTGCCGGAGCTGCGGACGGACGTGTCGCTGGCGTCGCCGACGCGGAAGCTGGTGATCGACGCGAAGTTCTACCGCGCCACGCTAAGTTCGCGGTTCGACGCGGAGAGCGTTCACGCGGCGAATCTCTACCAACTGTTCGCGTACCTGAAAAATCAGCGACCCGTGCCGGGACAGACGGTCGAAGGGATGTTGCTGTACCCGACGGTCGGTCGCGAGTTGGATTTGCGGTACGTGCTGCACGGGTTCCCGGTCCGCGTCGCGACGGTGGACTTGAACCAGCCGTGGGAGGCGATTCACGAGCGGATGCTTCATATAGCGGTGGGCTTGCCCACCGTGCGGGGCGAGGCTTTGCGAGACCCGCACCGCGGAGCCTCCCACGGGGACATTTCTGTCATCGCTGGTAGTTCCCCGTGGAAGGAACGCCGATAATCCCCGCGCGAACCTCACTGCAATGGGAGGGACGCCCACGTAGGAGGGACGCCCTCACCCCCGCGGGAAGCTAACTGCGGCGGGAGCAACGCCCCCGTTTGAGGGACGCCCACGCGGTTTCTCGAAGACTCGAAACCGCACGGTGGGCAAGCCCACCGCTATATGACCGAGCCGTCACGAAGGGCCGCCTCAATCCACCCGCCACCCAGCACCCGGCTCCCGTCGAAGAACGTCACCGCCTGGCCCGGCGTCACCGCCGCCTGCGGGTCCGCGAAGCGAACGTCCGCCCCGCCGTCCGCCGTCGCCACGACGGTCGCCGCACAGCCCGGATGCCGGTAGCGAATCTTCGCCGTCACCGCTAGCGGCTCCGCCGGCGGGTCGATCAACCAGTTGATCCGCGACGCCGCCAACCCGTCCGCCAACAACTCCGACTCCTCCCCGACGACGACGGTGTTCGTGTCCGGCACGATCTCCAGCACGAACCGCTTCTTCCCGCCGCCGCCGACGCCCAGGCCCTTCCGCTGGCCGACGGTGAACCGGTCGATGCCGTCGTGCTCGCCTAACACGTTCCCGTTCGACTCCACGATCACGCCGGCCGTCTGTGCCGCCGGCCGCCGCTTCCGCACGACATCGACGTGGTTGCCGCTCGGCACGAAGCAAATCTCCACGCTGTCCGGCTTCGCCGCCACGCCCTGTAACCCGGCTTCCGCCGCTATCTCCCGAATCTGCGGCTTCAAGTACCCGCCGACCGGGAAGATGAGGTGGTCCAGCACCTCCCGCTTGATGCCGTGCAGGACGTAGCTCTGGTCCTTGTCCGGATCGACGCCCTTGTGCAGCTCGTTGCGGCCGTCCGCGCCCGTCAGCACCTGCGCGTAGTGTCCGGTGGCGATGAAGTCCGCGCCGAGCTGCTTGCCGAACTGCCAGAGCTGGCCGAACTTCAGCCAGTTGTTGCACACGACGCACGGGTTCGGCGTCCGCCCCTTCAGGTACTCGTCCGCGAAGTAGTCGATGATCTGGTTGAATTCATGTTCAAAGTCCAGGGCGTAGAACGGGATGTCCAGCCGGTCGGCGACGCGGCGGGCGTCCCCGGCGTCGATGGCCGAGCAGCAGCCCTTCTTGTTGTCCCGGCGGTGGTCCGGCTCCTCCGTGTGCGTGCCGGTCCGCATGAACAAGCCGATCACGTCGTACCCCTGCCGCTTGAGCAGGACCGCCGACGCGGAACTGTCCACCCCGCCGCTCATCGCCAACACCACCCGCGCCGCCATGAATGCCCCCGATCGTGTGTACCCACATTGTAGAAGTGAGGGGCCGACCGCCGCGACGGGTTCGGTCGCACCTCCGATGAGCCGAGTTCGTATCCTGTTCGATGCGAGCCGCGCCCCCTCTCGGAACCTTACCGTGCGATTGGTCGTACTCATTAGCGGGTCCGGGACCACGCTCCAAAATCTGCTCGACCGGACCGGCGACGGCCGGCTGGCCGCCGAGGTCGTCGGCGTCGTCGCCAGCCGCGGCGACGTGCTCGGCGTCGAGCGGGCGAAGGCCGCCGGCGTGCCGGTGGCGGTCGTGGAGCCGAAGCCGCGGGAGACGTTCTCGGCCCGCGTGTTCGCCGCCGTGCGGCCGTTCGCCCCGGACCTCGTCTGCCTCGGCGGGTGGCTGCACCTGCTGCGGATCCCGCCGGACTTCCATCGCATGGTCATCAACATCCACCCTTCGCTCTTGCCGGCGTTCGGCGGCAAGGGGATGTACGGCCGCCGCGTCCACGAGGCGGTCCTCGCCGCCGGGGCGGCGGTCACCGGCTGCACCGTCCACTTCGCGGACGACACTTACGACACGGGGCCGATCGTGCTCCAACGAGAAGTCCCGGTGCTGCCGGGCGACACGCCCGAGGGGCTGGCGAAGCGCGTGTTCGCGGCCGAGTGCGAGGCGTACCCGGCGGCCATCCGCCAGCTTGCCGCATCGAAATAATCCGCACGTCCGCTAAAGTTTCCCGCGCCGCCGGCCGATACCTCCGATGTGACCCGTTGCGTCCCGTTCCTCGTTCTGCTCGCGGGCGTCGGCTGCGCGGACCTGAAGGCCGTGCGGCAGACGCCGCCGCTGCCGGCCCCCGCGCCGCCGGACCTGGCCGCGTACCGCATCGGCTGCCCGGACGTGCTGGAGGTGACGTTCGCCGACCGGCCGGAGTGGGACTGCGTCGCGGCCGTCGATGTCGATGGGTGCGTGCCGCTCGGCGACGCGGGCACGGTCCCCGTGCAGGGCCTCACGACGACGGAGGCGCGGGCGGCCGTCGCGGAGGCGGTCGGCCACTCGGCGAACGGCGTGCTGGTCATGGTCGCCGTGCCGCGGTCCGGGCGGGTGTTCGTCACCGGGCCGGACAACAAGCGGATTCGGGCGGTGACGTACACCGGGCCGACGCCGGTGCTCGACTTCCTGCAAACGGCCGGTGCGATCCACCCGCGGGAGGCGAAGCTGAACGACGTGTACGTCGTCCGGCCGAACGTCGCGGCCGACGCGCCGCCGAAGATTTTCCACGTCGATGTCGAGGCCGTGCTGCTCGACGGCGACCCGACGACGAACGTGGTGATCGAGTCATCCGACCACGTTTACGTCGGCGAAACCCGCCGCGCGAGTTTCGCCCGGTTGCTGCCGGGTTGGGCGCGGCCGGCGTATCGGCAACTGGTCGGGCTGCTGCCGACGTGGGAGTGACTTGACAGCCCGTCCCGATCTCCGACAATCACGTCGCACCGCACCCCCTTCCACCGGTAGGCCCCGATGTTTGAAACCCCACGCGAACCGGTCGTCAACCGGCGGCAACTCCTCGCTTCCGCACTCGCGACCGGCCTCCTCGGTGTGCGGGCAACGGCCGACGAGAAAAAGCCGCGGAAGGTTCTCCTGCGCTCCTCATGGCAAACGGTCAACATCGGCGACATCGCCCACACGCCGGGGATGCTGGCGCTGTTGGAGAAGCACCGGCCGAACGACGAAGTCACCCTCTGGCCGAACAACCTCGATGCCGCGGTGGAGAAACTGCTCACGGCCCGGTTCCCGAAGCTGCGGATCGCGAAGGCTAAGCCGGACCAGGAGGCGGCGCTGGCGGCGTGCGACTTCTTCCTGCACGGGTCCGGCCCCGGCCTGGTCGGCGTGAAGGAGGCGGCGCTCGCGCACAAGGCCGGCAAGCCGTTCGGGTTCGGCGGCGTCACGCTCACCGACGCCGAGATCAAGACGCACCGCGAGTTGCTTTCGGCCGCGAAGTTCGTGTTCACCCGCGACACCGACTCGCTCGCCGCGCTCAAGAAGTCCGGCATCACCGGCCCGACGATGGGCTTCGGCCCGGACGCGACGTTCGCCCTCGACCTCCGGGACGACGCCGCGGCCGACAAGTTGCTCAAGCAGCACGGCCTGGAACCCGGCCAGTTCCTGTGCGCCGTGCCGCGGCTGCGGTGGACGCCGTACTGGGAAATTCACCCGGAGCGGACGAAGCCGAACCCGGAACGGAGCGCGGTCAACGAGGCGTTCGCCGAACGGGATCACGCGAAGCTGCGGGACGGCATCGTCGCGTGGGTCCGCGAGACGAAGCGGAAGGTGTTCCTCGTGCCGGAGATGACCTACGCGGTCGTCCGCCTGCGGCCGTTCTTGTTCGACCCGCTGCCGGCCGACGTGAAGCCGCACGTCGCCGTCCTCGACCGGTACTGGCTGACGGCCGAGGCCGCGAGCGTGTACGCGAAGGCGGCGGCCGTCGCCAGCTTCGAAATGCACTCGCCGATCATCGCTGTTGCAAACGGCACCCCGGCAATCCTGCTCCGCCAGCCGACCGACACGCGGAAGGGCCAGATGTGGCGGGACGTGGGACTGAACCGGTGGATTTTCGAGATCGACGACACCACCGGTCAGCAGGTCGCCGAGCGACTGGTAATGGTCGGCAAGGACTTACCGGCGGCGCGGGCGACGGCGGAAAAGGCGAGGTCGGTCGCCCGCGAGAAGATGGCCGCGATGATCGCGGCGATTCCGTGACGGGTTACTTTCGCCCGACGCGGCTCTCGAAGAACTTCCGGCCGATCTGGTACGGCTCGCGGAACGTCTGGTCCTCGACCCACCCGGCCGCGCCGCTCGGCGTGCCCCAGATGCGGAACGTCGGCTCGGCCGTCAGCGGCGGCAGCTCGACGCGCTCGATTCGCTTCCCGTCCTTGTCCAGCAAGCCGATCTGAATGTCCGGCCGGCCGCGGTTGAGCAGGTGCCAGCGGACATGGATGCCTTCCTCCGCGTTCAACTCCCCCGCGGCGGTGTCGCCGGCCACCCATGCGACGGCGGCGTCCGGCGGGGCGTGTTGCTCAAGGTACGCTACCACGTCCCAGAGCATCCGGGCGCGGGCGGCGAACTTCTCCTGCCGGACCGTGTTCGCGACGGCGACGAGCAGCACGCCGACCCAAACGCCGACCCACGCGAGCTTCTTCCACCGGCCGATGGGGGTCGCGATGAACCGCGTGAGCAAGAGCGCGATGAGGATGTCGAGGCCCCACACGGCGGGCATTGTGTACCGACCGGAGATCATGTCCATCGGCAGGTAAACGACGACCCCGGCGAGGAGGAGCAGAAGGGCGGAAAGCCCAGGCACGGCCGTGCCTGGGCTTTCCGCCCTCTTCCACACCACGGCGAGTACGAGGGCCAGCCCCACGCCCAGGAAGTCCAGCCCGATCGCGCCCTTCAAGCTGTTCAGAATGCGGCCGAGCTGCGCGACCGACGGGCCATGCGTCTCGTACTGCCCCGGATGCCAGTGCAGCTTGAAGTAGACGAAGTGCGCCACCGGCAGAACGAGCGTCAGCGCGAGCAACAGCGCCCGTCGGCCGTGGGCTCGACAGCCGTCGCGCCATGATAGCCCTTCTGGGAACATTCGTAGCGCCACCTGCGCGGGGATTAGCGCGACGTAGGTGTTCTTGCACCCGAGCGCCGCGACCACGCAGAGGACGGAGACCACGTCCCAAACCCACGGCCGCCGCGCGAGTGCCGCCTTCCGCGCGGCCACCAGCGCGAGCAGGGCGTAGGGCATCGCCACGCCTTCCGCCAGCGTCAGGCTCGTCCAGATTTCGTTCCGGTACGGGTTCCACATCGCCGCCGCGCCGGTCAGTAAGGCCGCCACCGGATGCACTTTCAGCTCGCGGAACAGCCAGAGCAGCATCCCGGCCGCGAGGCCGCACCACGCGAACCGGACCGCCCGCCACGCGAGCGGGTCGCCGCCGGTGGCGTTCGCGAACAGCTCCCAGTGCGCCCAGAGCACCGGGCGGAACGGGCCGAGGTGGTCGTAGTTCGCGTACACCTTCTGCCACCACAGCGCGACGTGCCCAGCGGGCGTCGTCCCCGGCGGGGCGGGGTAGACGAGGTTGCCGTCGTCGATGAAGTCGAACGGCGTCGTCAGCGTCGGCACGTACCCGGCCGCCAGCACGAGCGCGCCGAGGACGATCCAGTACGGGAATCGCGGAGTCATGGGTCCACTTTGAGGCACGGGTATTCCGCGAGAAACTAGCATTTCCGACGCCCCGTTGGGTAGCCGAACTGCCGGCCGGGTCGCACGATACTCCCATCGACCCACCCCGAGGCTCCGCCATGTCGCAGCAAACCCTCATCCTGTTGAAGCCGGACGCCGTGCAGCGGCGACTCGTCGGCGAATTGCTCTCCCGGTTCGAGCGGAAGGGCCTCCGGCTGGCGGGGCTGAAGCTGATCCAGGCCCCGCGGGAACTAGCCGAGAAGCACTACGCCGTCCACAAGGGCAAGCCGTTCTACGAGTCGCTGCTGACGTTCCTGACGAGCGGCCCGACGGTGGCGATGGTCTGGGAGGGCCGGGAGGCGGTCGCGGTCGGCCGGAGCCTGATGGGCATGACGGACGGCGCAAAGGCCCCGCCCGGCACGATCCGCGGCGACTACGCGCTGAGCGTGCAGAACAACCTCGTCCACGGCAGCGATAGCCCCGAAAACGCGGCGCTGGAAGTCGGCCTCTGGTTCACGCCCGTGGAACTGGTGAAGTTCGACATCGTGGACGGGAAGTGGGTCGGCTAATCTTGGGCTGAAAGCCCACGGACGAACGTCCGTGGGCAGCGCCTCACCTCTACTGCAACTTCCGATACTTCATCCGCTTCGGCACGTCCGCCTCCGCGCCCAATCGCGCGTGCCGCTGTTCCTCGTACACCTGGAAGTTCCCCTCGCACCAGACGACCTTGCTGTCGCCCTCGAAGGCCAGGATGTGCGTCGCCACGCGGTCCAGGAACCACCGGTCGTGGCTGATGACCACCGCGCAGCCGCCGAAGTTCAACAGCGACTCCTCCAGCGCACGCAGCGTGTCCACGTCCAGGTCGTTCGTCGGCTCGTCGAGCAGCAGCAGGTTGCCGCCGCTGCGGAGCAGCTTCGCCAGGTGGATGCGGTTCCGCTCCCCGCCGGAGCAGTTGCCGACGATCTTCTGCTGGTCCGGCCCGGTGAAGTTGAACCGGGCGCAGTACCCGCGGCTCGCCACCCGCTGCTTGCCGAGCATGATGTAGTCCGTGCCGCCGGTGATCTCCTCGAAGATCGTGGCCGTCGGGTTCAGCGCGTCCCGGTTCTGATCGACGTGCGCCGGTTTCACCGTCGGGCCGACGGTCAGCTTCCCGCCGTCCGGCGTCTCCTGGCCGACGATCATCTTGAACAACGTCGTCTTCCCGGCACCGTTCGGCCCGATGATGCCGACGATCCCGCCCTTCGGCAGGTTGAACGTCAGGTCGTCGAACAACAGCTTGTCGCCGAACGACTTCTTCACCCCCTCGGCCCGCACGACCAGGTCGCCGAGCGGCGGGCCGGGCGGGATTTGAATCACCAGGTCTTCCTCCCGGTCCTCGACTTCCTGCGCTTGCAGCCGGTCGATGGCCGCGAGGCGGGCCTTGTTCTTGCCCATCCGCGCCCGCGGGGCCATCCGCGCCCACTCGAGTTCGCGCTCGAGCTGCTTCTGCCGGGCCGTCACCGACTTCTCTTCCAGTTCCAGCCGCCGCTTCTTCTTCTCCATCCAGGCCGTGTAGTTGCCGACGAACGGGTAGCCCCGGCCGCGGTCGAGTTCGAGGATGTACTGCGCGACGTTGTCCAGGAAGTACCGGTCGTGCGTGATCGCCACGACGGCCCCGGTGTAGTCCTTCAGGAAGTGCTCCAGCCACTCGACGCTCTCGGCGTCCAGGTGGTTCGTCGGCTCGTCGAGCAGCAGCAGGTCGAAGTTCTGGAGGAGCATTTTGCAGAGGAACACCCGCCGCCGCTCGCCGCCGGACAGGTGCTCGACGCCCGCGTCCGGCGGCGGCAGCTGCATCGCGGCCATGGCCATCTCGACCTTGCGGTCGATGTTGTGCGCGTCGGCCGTGTCGATCTGCGATTGCAACCGCTCCATCTGGTTCGACAGCTTCTCGAAGTCGGCGTCCGGGTCGGCGAACTTCTCGGCCACGGCCTCGTACTGCTTGATCAGGTCGCGGATCGGGCTGACGGCCTCCTCGACGTTCTCCAGCACCGTCTTCCCCGGCGTGAGCATCGGCTCTTGCGGGACGTACCCGATGGTCAGCCCGTTCTCCGGCCGGGCCTCGCCCATGAAGTCCTTGTCTTCGAGGGCCATGATGCGGAGCAGGGTGGACTTGCCGGACCCGTTGGAGCCGATGACGCCGATCTTCGCGCCGGGGTAGAAGGCGAGTTGGATGTCTTTGAGGACTTCGCGCTTGCCGTAGTGCTTGGTCAGCTTGTCGATGGTGAAGATGTACCGCTCGCCCATGTCCTGCCGCTCCGTGTTCGGGAATACGGGAATGATATACGGCAGCAGCGGACGGGTTCGGTCATATAGCGGTGGGCTTGCCCACCGTGCGGCCGGAGTCTTCGACGGCCGCACCACGCTGCCTCCCGCGGGGAACTACACGCGGTCGGAGGAACGTTCCCGCGGGAGGAAGGCCGGCACGCCCGCGGGGACGTGGTTGTAGAGTGAGGAGCGTGCCCGCGGGAGGCAGGTGGTGCGGGTTCTCGAAGACTCGAATCCGCACGGTGGGCAAGCCCACCGCTATATGTCAAACGTGCCCCTCACTTCCGCGCCGCGAGATAAGCCAACAAGTCCGCCGCCTCCTGCGGTGTGAAGTCCCGCAACAGGCCCTCCGGCATGATCGACGTCCGCGATGCGTCCAGCGATTCCACGTCGTCGGCCGCCACCGTCGCCACCTTGTTCTGCGCGTCCTTCAGCACCACCCCCTGAGCGTCCCGCTTCACCACGAGGCCGGTCAGCGCCTGCCCGGAGTGCGTCCGCAGCAGGTACGACTGGTACTGCGGCTCGATCCGCCGCGACGGGTCGAGGAGGCTTTCGAGCAACTGCTCCCGCGTGCGGGTCTTCGCGATCTGCGACAGATCGGGGCCGACCTCCTGGCCCTGGCCGTCGACCTTGTGGCACGTCGCGCACCGCGACCGCTCCGCGAAGAACAGCTTCTTGCCGCTCTCCGCGTCGCCGGTCAAACCCAGGATCGCCCGCGGCCGCGGGGCGTTGCCCAGGGTGCGGACCTTCGACGGGTCCGGGAAGTACCCGGCGAGCAGGTCGCGGGAGACGGTCGCGCACGACGGCTTCGCCACCTCCTCGCGGAGCGCCTTCAGCGCGTCCGGCGGCAACGCCCCTCGGCCGACGGACCGGGCCAGCCGCATCGCCGTCCCGCAGCGGGTCAGTTGCTCCGCCAGCTTGCCTTTCTCCACCGCCGTCACGTCCGCCGGCTCGGCCGCGCCCGGCTTCAGCGACGCGATCCAGTCGCGGACGAGCCGCAGACCGTCCTCGTCCGGGAACTCGCTGCCGAGGTGCGGCATCCGGCCGCTGCCGAACTTCGCCATCCGGTAGTACAAGACGCTCCGCTCCGGGTCGCCGGGGGCGAGGATGCGGGCGTCCGGGATGCCGAAGTCGCCGCGGGTCGGCTTCGCGTCCCAGAGGTGCTTGTCCTTCACGTCCGCGTCGAGGTTAACGTGGAACTCGACCGACCCGCCGCCGCCGAACCGGTGGCAGTGCCCGCAGTTCGCGTTCAGGTACGACCGCGCTCGGTCGGCCACTGACAACGAAGTGTCAGTGGGGTCGGGGTACTTCCGCACCTTCTTCAGCTCGTCGGCCGTGAACGGCTTGAGCGGCCGTTCCTTGTCGTCGACGCGGTTCAGCAGGCCGAGTTCGCCGAGCCGCGTGAGTTGGTTCTTGCCGTCCTTCTCGCGGTTGAGTTGTTCGCGGTTGAACGCGAGTGTGTACCCGGCCCAGGCGTTGTGGCACTGGCCGCACTGCACCCGGCTGGCGAACGTCCACGTCTGCGGCCGGACGCCGCCGAACCGCTCGTCCTTCACCGCGAGTTGCTTCTCGCCGCCGTCGGCGGGGACGAGATCGGCGTCCGTCTGGTCGTCCCGCCAGGCGTAGGTGTAACCCTGGATCGCGTCGCCGTCGAAGTGCAGCAGCTGCGTCTCGATTCGCCGCCGCGATGCCGGGTTGCCGCGCTCCATTTCGAGCGAGATCGTCTTCACCAGAACGCCGTCCTTCGGCAGATGGACGTGGATCGGGTTCCACGTCACGTCGTTGGCGAGGTGCTTCTTGTTCGCGTAATCGGTCGCCGCCGACGTGCCCGGCAGCGCGACGAGGTACTCGGAAGTCGCGTAGTCCTGCCACTGCTTCGCGTTGATGTCGAAGGAATACACGCCGTCGGCCGGGGCGTGCGCCTGCGCGTCCTTGAAGAGGCCGGTCGCCGAGAGCGTGCGGGGGAACTTCGCCGGGTCGAGGGCCGCGGCGTCGTTGCGGGCGAACGTGTGGACCGTCCCGGCGTCGTAGTCGAGCAGGTACTGCTCGCCGTCGTGGTCCTCGCCGAACGCGATGATCCGCACCGCCGGCGCGGTGATTTCTTCCATCGTCTTCAGCTCGGTCTCGTTGAACGTCGCCGCCCAGATGCGGCGGGTCATCCAGTCGCCGAAGACGTACTTGCCGACCAGTTCCGGGAACTTCTTGCCGCGGTAGACGTACCCGCCGGTGACGCTCGCGGCGATGCTGTGCGACAGCTCGATCGCCGGCGGGCGGATCGGCGTCGGGCCGAGCTTCAGCGTCGTGTTCACGGCCTGCCCGGCCTCCATGACGCTCCAGCCGTAGTTGCCGCCCTTCTCGATCTTGTGGACCATCTCCCACGACTCCCACCCCACGTCGCCGAGCCACAGGTCGCCGGTCGTGCGGTCGAAGCTCATCCGCCACGGGTTGCGAAAGCCGTAGGCCCAGACTTCCCCCCGCACCGGCTTGCCGTTGTGCGTCAGCCCGACGAACGGGTTGTCCTTCGGGATCGCGTAGTTCCGCCCGGCGTCCTTGTTGTGGACGTCGATCCGCAGGACGGACGCGAGCAGGTCCGAGCAGTCCTGCCCGGTCTTGAACTTGCCGTCCGGCGGGTTCGGGTCGGTCGCGTCGCCGGTGGTGATGTAGAGGTAGCCCTCCGATCCGAAGTGCAGGTCGCCGCCGTTGTGCCCGCCCTGCGGGAACGTGATGACGACTTCCTCGCTCGCGACATCCAGCGTCGGCGGCGTGGTGTCCTTCATTTTGAACCGCGAGACGCGGCTGCCGTCGTCCAGGTTCGGCTTGTCAGCCGCCACCGTGTAGCAGACGTAGCAGAACCGGTTCGCCTGGAACTTCGGGTCGAACGCGAGGCCGTACACGGCGTCGAACCGCTTGGCGTCCTTCGTGAGCGAGAGCTTCGGGTGCTTCGCGAAGTCGTGGCACAGCTCCGCCGCCGCGTCCGGCTTGTTCTCGAACGAGAAGACCTTGCCGTGCTGCTCCGCGACGAACAGCCGGTTGCTGCCGGGCATCCGCGCCATCAGGACGGGGTGGTTGAACTTCAGCTTCGGGAACGCGACGGCGGCTTTGAACGCGGGCGGCGGCTCCGGGCTGCCGACGACGCGGGACGTGGTCCACGGCTTGCGGGCCGGGGCCGCGTCGCCGCCGACGAGGACCGCGACGCCGACGATGACGAGGCCGACGACGGGTAGAATGGGGAGTCGCATGCGGGGAACCTGACCGGAGGAGAAGCACCCTTGACGAGTGTGCTTGGCATCCTATTATCAGAGTTCACGAGTTGCGATGCAACGCGAGCGGAAGTGGCGGAACTGGCAGACGCGCCAGATTCAGGTTCTGGTTCCCGCAAGGGAGTGGAGGTTCAAGTCCTCTCTTCCGCATAAACGAAAAACGGGCGGGCCGTTCCAACGGCCCGCCCGTTTGCGTTGGTAGATTTTCCCCCGAAGACGTGTAGAAACTGCCGGTCCAGTGTTTCTTTTCAATCCGCCCCGTCCGCGGGCATGTTGTCCGAAAGTGCCGCGACCTGGCCGAGCACCAGCGACGACACGCGGCGGACCTTCGGCTCGACCTCTTCCCCCTCGTACCCAGCTTCCGCCACCACCCGGCGGACGGTCCGCAGGTCGTCGGCGTCCAGCCGGTCGCGGGTCAGCATGGCGGTCGAATCCGTCCCGTCCCACGCCGACTGGCGGCACTCGCGGACCCGGTTGGCCATTTCGCGGGCTGTCATCATGGTTCGACTCCCGGTAAGGAATACAGGGCGAAGGGCGAAACGTGGGGATGGGAGAGGGTAGTGCAAGCCACGGGCCTGAGCCACGCGGTCCACTAAAAAAGAGCGTACCCGACCCCACGATGGGATGCGAGTCTGAATGTTGCGAAAAATGGAAAATTTGGGCGAGGTATGATTTCACCCGGTCGGAAACTCCCCGAAGTCGTGGTATCCGAACATCGTGACCTGAAAACCGTGGTCCAGCGACAGGCCGCGCAACCGGTCTAAATTCGCCCGCCGGTGCACGTCGTCCTCGGCCCGCGCCGCGGCGAGCGCGGACACCGGGTGCTCGTCCGTCTCCAGTTCGACGCGCAAGTAATAGGCATCGCCGACGTGCAGTATCCAGCGGTCCCCTTGTTGTTGAATCGCGACGCCGCAGTGCCCGCGGGTGTGGCCGAACAGCGGCACGAGTAGCACCTCGGACGCGAACCCGAGCGGCACGGGCCGCACTTCGAGGCCGAACCAGTCGCGGGTGGTTGCCGCGTGCGGAACCCACCGCGGCCCGTGCGCGAACTGCGGCGGACGGTAACGGAAGTGCCCGTCGTTCACGGCCGCGAGTTCCTCCCTGGCGACGTGAACCGCCGCGTGCGGGAAGTCGGCGAGGCCACCGGCGTGGTCCGGGTCGGCGTGCGTGAGCAGGACGTGCTTCACGTCGTCGGCCGAGAAACCCAGCTTCTCGATCTGCCGCACGACCGTCTCGCGCTCGTCGAACTGGAAACCGCCGATGTCGATAATCTCTTGCCCGATGCGGCCGACCGGGTCGCGCACGTCGAGCAGGCCGATGCCGGCGTCCACGAGCGCGAGGCCGGCCGCGTCCTCGAGCAGGAGGCAGTGGCACGCGGCCTTCGGGTTCGGCGGCGCGTGCAGCGTGCCGCCGTTGATGTGGTGAACCTTCGTCATGCGGAACCCTCGGAAGGATTCCTCATGATACGCACGCCGCCGGACACAGATTCGCGCTGAACAGATCGAGGAACCGCGCGGCAATCGCGGCGGTCGAGAACCGCTCGCGATACCGGCGGCGGCCGGCGAGAAGGTGACGCTCTCGAACGCGACCCTCGCCGATCATTTCCGTCGCCGCCCGCGCCAGCGACGGGGCGTCGTCCGCGTACCGGGCGGCGTCGCCGCCGGTGTCCGGCACGGCCGTCCGCGGCACGGCGACCACGGGCACGCCGAGCAACATCGCTTCGACCAGCGGCACGCAGAAGCCTTCGTGGTCGCTCGTGACGAGGAGCACGTCGGCGGAGAGGTAGAGCGCCTTCAACTGCGCCGCCGTCACGCGGCCGGTGACGATCAACCCGTCCTCGACGCCGAGTTCCTTCGCGCGATCCAGCACGCGGTTCGAGTACGTCGGGAAGACGTGCTCGCCGGCGACGATCAGCCGCGCCGCCGGGTCGCGTTGCCGCACGTCGGCCAGCGTCTTGACGGCGAGTTCGAGGTTCTTGTTCGGGGCCACGCGGCCGACGCAGAGCAGCGTCGTCGCCCAGTCGTCGAGGCCGGCGAGTTGGTCCGCGTCCGGCGACAGGTCGGCCAGCTTCTCGGCTTGGTGGAACGGCGGCAACTCCTCGTATCGGAGCGTCGGCACGTCCTGCTGCAAGTCGCGGCCGTTAAAGTCCGAATCGACCCAGAACGGCACGCCGGCCTTCGCGAGCCGCACAGTCTGATGTCGGCCGACCTCGGAGCCACGGACCGCGTCCGGGTTCACGGCCGCGAAGAACCGAGCGGGCGTGACGTTGTGGAACTTTACGGCCGCGCGGTCGCGGTACTTCTCGACGAGTCGCACGGCCGCGTCGCACTGGATCGAATGATGGTAGATCGCGGTGTTCCGGTCGTCAGAAAGGAATGCGTCCAGTTCATCCAGCGGCAACACGTCCTCGTTCACGCGGGCCTTCTCGGCGAAGAACGCCACGTTCTGCCCGGCGGCGCGGAGGGCGGCGGCCATGCCGAGGATGTCGTTCCCGACGGCGTCGCCGTCGTTCAGGACCGGGGTGAGAATCGCGACGGTCATCGGGCCGGTTCCAGGAGGTCGTACTTCGTCAACACGTCGAGCAGCTTCCGACCGGTGTCGCGCCAGGTGAAGCACCGTGCCCGCGCCGCGGCGGCTTCGCCGAGGCGCGCGGCCTCCGCCCGGTCGCGGTGGATGCGGCGCATCTGCGCGATCATCGCGCCGTCGTCCGGGTCGGCCCAGCGGCCGTGGTAGATGTCGTTGTTCGCGTCGATCAGCTTGTGCGGCACGACGTAGCCGACGGACTCGTCGAAGAACTGCGTCAGGCCGCTGTAGTGCGCGGAGACGAGCGGCACGCCGCAGGCCATCGCTTCGAGCAGGTGGAACCCGAACCCCTCGGCGAACGAGGCGTTCACGTAGGCGGTCAGCGACCGGTTCCACCGCGCGAGGTCGGGGTAGGGCAGGGCGGCGCGGACGACTTCGATCCGCGGGTCGGCGTCGATCTCGAACGGTGGGCAGTTCGGCGTGATCTTCACCCGCAGCCGGACATCGGGTTCCGTCGGGAACGCGGCGCGGAACAACTCGACGACGCGGCGGACGTTCTTGCGAAGGCCGCCGGCGCTGAGCGCCCCGGCCGTGCCGAAGGTACAGGTCGGGTTTTCGGCGTGTGACGGGTGGAACACCAGCGGATCGTACCCTAGCGGCACGACCTCGATCGGTGCGGTCACGCCGCTGGTGCGGAAGCATTCCGCGCCCCACTCGCTCGGCACGATCACGACCCGCGCCCGATTCAACACCGCGGCGTGCGCCGGGTCGATGCGGTCGGCCTCCCACATCGTGTACGCGGCGGACCGCTCGTCGATATTGAATCGTTTCAGCAGGAACGGCGGCGCGATCGCCAACTGCGGCTCGGTCGTGCGTTGCCCCTTCGTCGGCCGCAGGTCCGGCGGCAGCAGGTCGGCGTACACCTGGGCCGCCTGGTGTTGGTAAAGCCGCGCGCCGGCGGACCCCAGGCCCTTCAGTATCGCGAACGCGACGTGGTCCCACCCGCTGAGGCCCCGCACGTCGGCGGCGAGGACCAGCGAGTGGGTTGGCGTCGCGGACCGCTTTGTCAGAGGCGTGGCCTGGCCGCTGTCGAGCGGGAAGACGAGCGGATCGGGGAGCGTCGGCAGGCCGTCCGGGACGAGCGCGGCGGCCCACCGCGTGACGCCGACGGTCGTAGTCGCGTCGAGCGAGGCGAGATGTTTCACGAGCACGTCGCGCGGCAGCACGGCGGCGTTGGCCGCCCCCGGAACCGGGCACGTCACCGCGTCGGCGGTCGCCTGGGCGAAGCGGAGCAACGCATGCTCACTCAACTCCCAGTCCGGCGGCAGCACGATCACGCGGTCCGATTCGAGCGAGTTCAGCGCCTTCGCCACAGCGTCCGACAGCCCGGTGTCCCCGCCCACGATCCGCACGCGGGAATCCCACTTCGCGACCGACACCAACGTCGGCGAAACATCGCCGGTCGGCCACGCGACGACGAGTTCCCAGTGCGGGTAGACCTGCCGCAGGACGCTGAGAACGGCCTGCCGGGCGTGGTCGGCCCGCGTCGCGTCGGCCGGGATCAGCACCGCGATCGGCGACGGGTGCGCCATCGCGTCCGCTTCGCGTTTCAGCTTCGCGACCTCGTCGGCCGACAGCGCCCGCCGCCGCCACCACATCGCGGAGACTTCCGCCGCCCGCTTCACCTCGATCCGCATCGTCCGGCTGTCCGGGATGCCGCGGAGCAGCTTGCGGCCGAACTCCGTGAACCGGCCCTGGCGGAGCAGCTTCCCGCCGCGGGACACGACCGGCCAGAAGCAGTTGTAGGATTGCAGCAGCTTCAACTTCAGCCGCACCGCCCGCGCCACCGTCCGGGCCTTCGACGTGCGATTCAGCTCGAAGCGATCCAGCGTGAATGTGCCTTCGACGTGTCGGAACGTGAGTCGGAGTCGTCTCGTCTCGTGCGGCAGCCGGACGAGCAGGTCTTCCCGCAGGTTGCGGTTCCACTCGAACGCTTCGACCCGCTCGCCGTCGGCGAACAGCTCCGCCCGCTTCCGCACCGCGTGCCGGCCGGCGTTCGACACCGCGAGCCGCAGCCGATACCAACCGGGCGACAGGTCCACTTCCGCTTCAAACTCGACGAGATGTTCCGAAGCATGCCACTCGTGCGGCGACATCCCCGGCGACAGACCGGGGCCGGGAACGAGGTCGAACGCGGCGACGGCGGAACGGACCAGCACGACGGTGCTCCTTGCCGGGAATCCGCGTGATGGTCCGATAGTTCGTCATTTCGTGTCAAGAGGAAGAGCCGTCGGGCGTCTGCGGCGAGCGATCAGCCTTGCGGAACCGCGGCGGGCACATGATGAGCGACTGGGCCACCAGCACGCCGAAGCTGACGTGCAGCACCTGGATCGCCTTCTCCGGCCACACGTCGTCGATGAACAGCAGGTCGTGCAGCAACCGGCCCATGAACGTGCCGCCCCCGATGGATTGGCCCGCGAGCAATCGCAGTTGTTCCTCCCACGTCGTCAGCGGGCAGCGCCAGCCCATGAACTCTTCGAGGACGACGATCGCGATGGCGAGCAGGTGCGGGCCGCGGAACCACGGGTTGCGGACCCATTCCCACTTCAGGCCCGCGCCGACGATGATCGCGAGTTGCCCCAGGACGACGAACGCGACGTAGGCGACGTGCGCGGCCACCATCCCGTCGGCCAGGATGCCGTACATGACGAACCTCGGTTGTAGTTGTTGGGAACGCGGCCGCGTGGCCGGTCTATCAGTAACGACGCGCGGCGCGGCGGATTTATTCCCGGCGGTCGAAACCACTCGCCGCCGGCGGGCCGACTCGCAAGATAACCCCGATGGCAGTGATTCACCTCGGATGGGCCGACCACCCGCCGCCGGAGTTGACCGGCGGGTGCGCGACCGTCGGCAACTTCGACGGCGTCCATCGCGGCCATGCCCTGCTCGTCGCCACGGCGAAGCGGCTGGCGGACCGTGTGAATGGGCCGACCGTCGCCGTGACGTTCGACCCGCCGCCGGTCGCGCTGTTGAACCCGGCCGCGTGGAAGCTGCCGCTCTCGACGCTCGCCGACCGCACCGCGGCACTGTTGGACGCGGGGGCCGATCACGTCGTCTTCCTGAAGACGGACGCGAGCTTGTTGGCACTGAGCGCGGAAGCGTTTTTCGAGGACGTGCTCGTCCGGCAACTCGGTGCGAAGGCGGTCGTCGAGGGGTACAACTTCCACTTCGGCCGCGGCCGTGGCGGGAACACGGCGACCCTGCGGGCGATGTGCGCGGCCGCCGGGTTGGTGTTTGAAGAGGTTCAACCGTTCCTGATCGACAGCGAGATCGTATCGAGCAGCCGCGTGCGGGCGGCCGTGAACGCCGGCGACGTGGCGACGGCCGAGAAGCTGCTCGGCCGGCCGTACCTGATTCGCGGCGAAGTCGTGACCGGGGCGAAGCGCGGCCGCACCATCGGCTTCCCGACGGCGAACCTCGGCGGCGTCGAAACGCTCCTCCCGGCCGTCGGCGTGTACGCGGTGCGGGCGACGGTCGGCGGCCGGACGCACCCGGCGGCCGCGAACGTCGGCCCGAACCCGACGTTCGGCGACGACGCGCGGAAGGTCGAGGTTCACCTGCTCGACTTCGCCGGCGACGTGTACGGCGAGCCGATGGCCGTGGAGTTCGCGGCCCGCCTGCGGGACACGGTCCCGTTCCCGAATGTCGGGGCGCTAGTCGAGCAACTCCACCGCGACGTGGCCGCCGTCCGCGAGCGGTTGGGGCCGTCCGGGGGGTGAGGATGTCGCGAATCCCGTCCCTCGACACGCTCCGGGCTGTCGCCATCGTCGCGGTCCTCAACCTGCACGCTCGGTTGTTCCTCGCCAACGACCTCGACGGCTGGGAGCGAACCGTCGGCGTCTTCCTCGAACACGCGGCCCGGTTCGCCGTGCCGTTCTTCTTCTTCGCCTCCGGCTACCTGCTGGCCCGCGGCCGCGCGGACCGGCCGCCGCTCGACCGGGCCGCGGCCAGCTTTCGTCGCGTCGTCGTGCTGTTCCTCGTCTGGTCCGTCATCCTGTTCGCCGTCGAGCCGGTGGAACGCTGGGTCATCACGTCGCTCGGCGGCAGCCCGCCGCCCGTCTCGACGAAGCCCACGCTCGACCGCTTCCTGCACGGCGTCCGCATCCAACTCTGGTTCCTGCCCGCGCTGGCGACGGCGCAGCTGCTCGTCGGCGTCATGGCCCGCTGGCCGACCGTCATCGGCCTCGGCGTCGCCGTCACTCTCTATTCGATCGGTCTCGCCGGCGGAACCTACGCCCCGCTCAGCGGGTTCGACCTCGGCCCGGTCGCGCGGAACGGGCCGTTCTTCGGGACGCTGTTCGTCTACCTCGGCTACCGCGCCGCCGACCGACCACCGCCGAAGGTTTGGTCCGCTCTGCTCCTCATCGCCGCGGGCGCGGTCCTGCACTTCGGCGAGATGATGATTCTGGAAAGAACTTACGGCGTCTCGCCGCTCGACCCGCGGCTGAACTACTTCGCCGGGACCGCGCTCGTCGGCCTCGGCGTCGGCAAACTCGCCCTCGCGCGGCCGAACCTCGGGGCGGGAACACCGCTGCCCAAAATCGGAACGCTGACCTTCGGCATTTACCTCCTCCATGTGGACGTTCAGCAACTCATCGTTGCCTTCCGGCCAATCCGCGACCTCGGCGGGCAACTCGCCCTGGTCGCGGGCAGTTTCGCGCTCACGGCCTTGCTCGTGTTCGCTTTGCGGCGACTGCCCCTCGGCCGGAAGCTTCTCCCCTGAACCGGCCGCTCGCAGAATCTTTACGATTCGATCACTTTTCGCAACCTTCCCACTTGACCCGGACCTCGTTCGTGGGTAATCTTCGCGAAAATGTTCGGAACGTTACTTGAAAGTAATGAAGCCGGACTAATCGCTCACCTTCGTCCACAACCCACGGAAGGGCGTCGCGGCTCGGTTCCTCTACCCACATGCAGACTCGTACCGACGACCGACCGGACCCCGCCGGGGCCGGCCCGCATTTGGTGCGGCTCGCCCCGGCGAAGCTGAACCTGACACTGGAGGTGGTGGCGAAGCGGCCCGACGGGTTCCACGCAATCGAGTCGCTGATGGTCCCCGTCGAGCTGGCGGACGAACTGGCGTTCACCCGCACGGCCGGCGGCCTGACGCTGACTTGCGCCGCCCCCGGCATCCCGACGGACGGTCGGAACCTCGTGCTGAAGGCGGCCGAGGCGCTGCGGAAAAAAACGGGTTGCCGGCTCGGGGCGACTATTAATTTGGTGAAGCGCGTGCCGCACGAGGCGGGCCTCGGCGGCGGCAGCAGTGACGCGGCGACGACGCTGTTGGCCCTGAACGAGCTGTGGACACTCGGCCTGCCGCCCGCGGACCTCGCGGCCGTGGCCGCCGAGGTCGGGTCGGACGTGGCGTTCTTCCTGGTCGAATCCCCGGCGTGGTGTACCGGCCGCGGCGAGGTGGTGGACCTGGAGGCGACCGACAAACGGTTCGACGTGGTAATCGTTAAGCCCCACGTCGGGCTGTCCACGAAGGAGGTTTACGGCCGGGTCGCGGTTCCGCCGCACCCGGTTGATGGGACGCCGGCCCGCCGCGCCCTGCGGGCCGGGGATGTCAACGCCCTCGGCCGTGCCCTGTTCAACCGCTTGCAGGCACCGGCCTTCGCCGTCGCACCGGCGGTCGAGTCGCTGTACCGCGACCTCGCCGCCCTCGGGCCACCCGGCTGCCAACTGTCCGGCAGCGGGTCGGCGCTGTTCGCCCTGTGCCCCGACGCCTCGGAGGCGGACCGGATCGCCGCCGCGGTCCGGCAGACTCGTTCGTCCGACCCGTTTCCCCCTCAGGTTTTCGTGAGCCGAACCCGGCCCACCGTCACCTCGTAAGGAACACCCTCGCTTGCAACAAGGAGTCCCCGGTGCAAATCACGGAAGTCCGCATCAAGCTGTGTGAGGAAAACCACGAGCGGCTGCTCGCCTTCTGCTCGGTCACGTTCGACCACGCGTTCGTCATCCGCGACCTGAAGATCATCGACGGCAGCCGCGGGCTGTTCGTCGCCATGCCGAGCCGCAAGCTCACGGACCGGTGCCACACCTGTAGTTGCAAGAACCACCTGCGGGCGCGGTTCTGCAACAACTGCGGCCGCCGCCTGGACGAGACCCGCGCGATGCGGGAGGCGGAAGGCCGGGCGAAGCTGCACGCGGACATCGCCCACCCGATCCACAGCCACGCCCGCGAGCAAATCCAGGGGGCCATCGCGAAGGCGTACTCGGAGGAACGCGAGCGGTCGAAGCAGCCCGGCTACGTGTGCAGCTACGACGACCACGACTACGACCTGGACGACGTGCCGATGAGCTACGGCGACGCGGTGAAGCAAGGCCCGCCGGCCGGGTACAAGGCCCACCCGCCGCACCCGGCCGCGGCGCGGGGGGCGCACCTCAACGGGGCCTTGCCGACCGAGGCGAAAGTGAAGGCGGACGAGTTCGGCGTCGGGATCGTGTGAGAACGTTTGATACCGCCGAGCCGCGAGTGCGGTCGGTGGTCGTCGGCGAGCGACAAGTAGGCCGCTAGTCTTTGCCCCGAAGGGGCGGAACATGTCAGCCCAGGGCAACGCCCTGGGCTGGCGTCCGAAATGAACCAAGCCCTGAAAGGGCGACACAGGTTCGTGTGTCGCCCTTTCAGGGCTTGGTTCATCGGGTGGCAGTGTACCCAGGGCGTTGCCCTGGGCTGACATGTTGTGGCCTTTCAGGCCGAAAACCGGCCGCGGGCGGACGGTGATCGAGGCCGTGTGACGAACGACGTGGCCGCGGCCCCGACTACGCCTTCGACCGGCCGAGGTACTTCCCGTCCTCGGTCTGGACCGTGATCAGCTCCCCCTCGGTGATGAACGACGGCACTTGCACCGTCAGGCCCGTCTCCAGCTTCGCCGACTTGTACTGGGCGGCGGCCGTCGCCCCCTTGATGCCCGGCTCCGTCTCGACGACCTTCAGCGTCACCGTCTGTGGCAACGCCACGTCGAGCGGCTTGCCGTCGTAGGACGTGATCTGAACGGTGTCGTTCTCCCGCAGGTACAGAATCTTGTCCCCGACCATCTGGCCGTTGAGCGTGACCTGCTCGAACGTCTCGGCGTCCATGAACACGTAGTCCTCGCCGTCCTTGTACGAGTACGTGTAGTCCTTCGTCTCCAGGTACACGACCTCGACCTTGTCGTCCGGGTGGACCCGTTCGTCGGTGATCGACCCGGTCTTCAGGTTCTTGAGCTTGAGGTACAGGATGGCCCGCCAGTTCCCCGGCGTGTTGAGGTCGCGGTCGAGGCAGTACCAGAGTTGGTTGTTCATGTTCAGCACCATGCCGCGCCGAATGTCGATCATCTTCGTGGACGCCACGTCAAATCCTCCTGCCGGGCGGACGGCCCGAACCACACGATAGTCCCAGACCCATTAGTTTATCAATCCGACGAAGGGGCGGACACCGTGCGGGGCCGTGTCCGGTCGAATCGGTACAACAGCCGAACCGCTCGCACCACCCGTCGAGGTTCCCGATGGTCGCACTCCTGCCGCTAGTCGTGTTATGGTCCCCCGTCGTGCCGACGGTCGAGGCGAGCGTGCCGACGAACGGGCAACAGATTCGCCAGTTCGCGTTCGACGGCGATCCGGCCACGCACTTCGCGTCCGCCGCCGCCGCGAAGAAGGACGACACCTTCACCCTCGCGTTCGACCGGCCCGTGCTGCTGAAAGCCTTCGCCGTCGCGACCGGCAACGCGACGGGCGAGGACGCGCTGGCGGCCGGCGTGCTGGAAGTTTCCGCCGACGGAAAGACGTTCGAGGCGGCCGCGACGTTCGCGAACGGCGCGGCGAAAATGGCCGGCGGCAAGGCGGCGAAGGCCGTCCGCGTCCGCGTGACCGAGGACCAGGAGGCGGCGCTCGTCGTGCGCGAAATCAAGGTCGAGTCGGTCCCCGCGGTCGCGGCGTTCCGCCACCCGGTCGAGTTCGTGCTGGACGTGGCCGACGCCCCGGAGATGCGGCCGTGGGCGGAGAAGGTGGTCCGCGTGTGCGAGCGGCAGTACCCGATGATCTGCGACGAACTCGCCAGCGACGGCTACCGCCCGCCGACGCTCATCCGCATGGCGTTCAAGGCCGACTTCAACGGCGTCGCGGAAGCGGCCGGGAACCGCATCCGTGGCTCCGTGAAGTACTTCAAAGATCGGCCGAACGACGTCGGGGCGATGGTCCACGAGACGGCGCACTGCGTCCAGAACTACCGGAAGCGCGGGCTGCCGGGGTGGCTCGTCGAGGGGATCGCGGACTACGTGCGGTTCTGGAAGTACGAGCCGGGCAAGGCCGGCCGCCTGTCGCCGGAGCGGGCGCGGTACGACGCGAGTTACCGCACCACGGCCGCGTTCCTGGCGTTCGTATCGGAGAAGTACGACCGGAAGGCGGTGACGAAGCTGAACGCACTTTTGCGGGAGGGGAAGTACGACCCGGAGGTTTGGAAGGAGATTGCCGGCAAGTCGGTCGAGGAGTTGAACCAGGAATGGCGGCGGTCGCTCGTGAAGTAGGCGGGGAAGTCCCCCTGCCCTTCACCGGCCGGTGACGGATGGCCGTCCCGCGTGTTGCTGACCTCCCGGTTCGACCCGGACAAGGCGGTCGAGTGGTTCGGGGCGGCCCGCGCCGCGCTCTTGCCGCCGGACGACGTGCCCGAACTGCTCGCGTACCGGATGCACGGCCAGCTGGGGTGAAAGCAATGGGCCGCCGCGGGTGGCCCGGTGATTCGCTCACCACTCGCCCGGAATTACCTCGCCGCCGGTCATCGTCGAGAGCGCGCGGTACGTCGCCGGCTCGATGGCCTGCCGCACGAACCGGACCGACCCGTCGCACAGGGCGAAGGTCGCCCCGCCGGTGTGGACGCTGCGGAACCCACTGACGAAATCCCGCCCGGAGGCGTTCGCCCCGGAGCCGTCCTGCCCGAAGATTGTCGGCGTGCCCGGCGAGCGGTTCAGCGGCTCGTCGTTGACGGCCGGCGGCAGCCCGTACTGCGCGGTCACGGCCAGCACCCCGGCGTACCACGGGTGGGAGCGGTCGGCGAACCCGGTCGCGCCCCACGATTGTTCCATCAACGCCGGCTGGCCGGTGAACGGGTCGGTCGCCGTGGCGGACGGGTTGTTGAGGTCGCGGATCGGATACTTCATGGACCCGCCGGCCGCCTCGCCGAGCGCGAACGTGTTCGACGTGCCGTCGGTGATGTCGGTCAGCCGGACGGTCCCGGTCGTGACCCGGCCGTTGTCCCACAGGGCGATGCCGAACGGCCCGCGGACGGCCGCCGGGACCCGCCCCGGCTCCGGCCACAGCCCGGCGTTCGCCCCCTTGCAGAAGGCGTAGTCGATCCCGGCCGCGAACGGCGGGAGCGGGAAGCCCCACTGGGCCGCGATCGGCCGCAGGTCCAGCCCGCCGTCCGTCCGGTTGGCCGGGCAGAAGTACACCTTCACCGGCGTGCCGACCGGCGTATAGTTCGCCGTGTCGTGCCACGGCCGGTTGATGTCGTAGAGGTTCTTGAGGTTCGCCTGCTCCAAGTACGGCAGCAGGTACGTGAACCCGGTGGCGTACCCGTCGTCCAGCAACCCCACCTGCCCGATGATGACGACCCCGCCGGGGAGCCGCCCCTCAGCGTCGTGGTAGCCGTGTGACGCGAGGACGATCTGCTTCAGGTTGTTGACGCACTGCGTCCGCGCGGCGGCGTCGCGGACCTTCTGGACCGCGGGGAGGAGCAACCCGATGAGGATGGCGATGACGGCGATGACGACCAGCAGCTCGATGAGCGTGAACCCGGCCCGCGACCGCGACATGGCGTCCCCTCGAGAGGCGTTCGGGCGACCCGATTGTAGCACGAAACTCCGAACGGCGAACCGGCCTCGGGGTTGGCGGCCGGGCGCGGGGTTTCTGGTCGGGGTGGCGGTTTTTCTGACGGGGTGCGGCCGGACCGACCCGCGGAACGTGCCGCTCCGGGACGCCGGCAAGGGCGTCGCCGAGTGTCGGGCGATGTTGGCGGACGCCGACCCGGAGGTGCAGGCCCGCGGGGCGCTCGGGCTGAGCCTGCACGGCCCGGCCGCGGGCGAGGCCGTGCCGGACCTCGTGCCGCTGCTGAAACATGCCAACCCGTTGGTGCGGCAGAACGCGGCGCTGGCGTTGGGCGCGGTCGGGCCGGGGGCGAAGGCCGCGATCCCGCCGCTGATCGAGGCGCTCAAGGATGCGGAGTGGACCGTCCGCCGGCAGGCGGCGCTCGCGCTGGGCGGGATCGGCCCGGACGCGAAGGCGGCGGTGCCGGGGCTGAAGAAGCTGGACGCGGACGGGCACGCGACGGTTCGGGCTGCGGCGAAGGAATCCCGACAGAAGATCGGCGGGTGAGCGGACGGGACCGGCACCGAACCTGCAACCCGACTGCCGACCGTTTTCCTTCCAGGAGCTTCACCATGGACACGGCGACCAAGCAACGCGGCCCGGCGGCCGCGAACAAAGGCGGCGCGAGCGCCGGCGGGCAATCCGAGGCGATGCGGCACCGCGAAGGCCCCGTCGCCCGCGGGATCGAAGAATACACCGCCCAACTGCCGTCCGACACGTTCCTGTGGGCGGCCGGGGCCTCGATCGCCGCGTCCCTGACGCTCATGGCGACCGGTAACCGGCACGGGGCGCTGTTCGTCGGCCAGTGGGCACCGACGTTCCTGCTGTTGGGCATCTACAACAAGATCGTAAAGGTGGCCGGGTCCGATCGCACGGAGCCGGGCAACAACCTCGCCACGGGGTGACGCGCCCTAACGAAATCGAAGCGGCCGGCGGAAAACCCGTCGGCCGCTCACGTTTCTCGTCATGTGACTTCGACCTGATCGAACAAAAATAGCGCCGCCCACGGTCCCAGGGTTGAATCCACTTTCAGGCCAGGATTTCCTTCACCACCCGGCACGGCTCCACGCCGCTGAGCTTCGCGTCGAGGCCCTGGAACTTCACACTGAACCGCTCGTGGTTGATCCCCAGCAGGTGCAGCATCGTCGCGTGCAGGTCGTGAACGCTCACCACGTTCTCGACCGCGTTGTACCCGAACTCGTCGGTCGCCCCGTGCGTCACCCCGCCCTTGATGCCGCCGCCGGCCAGCCACATGCTGAACCCTTTCATGTGGTGGTCCCGCCCGCTGCCGCCCTGCGACATCGGCGTCCGCCCGAACTCCCCGCCCCACACGACCAGCGTGCTGTCGAACAGCCCGGTCCGCTTCAGGTCGCGGATCAGGGCCATCAGCGGGCGGTCCACTTCTTCGATCTTCAGCTTGATGTCGTTCTTGATGCCGCCGTGGTGGTCCCAGTCGCGGTGGTAGAGCTGGATGAACCGCACGCCCCGCTCGGCCAGCCGGCGGGCGAGCAGGCAGTTCGCGGCGAACGTCCCGTCCGCCCCCGGCGTGCCGTACAGGTCGAGCGTCTTCTTGTCCTCCTTCGCCAGGTCCATCAGGCCGGGCACGCTCGCCTGCATCTGGAACGCCATCTCGTACTGCTTGATCCGCGTCGCGACTTCCGGATCATCGACGACGCCGTTATGAAGCTGATTGAGCTTCTGAATCGTGCTGACGGCGTCCCGCTGCTGGTCGCGACCGACGCCGGGCGGGCTGGACAGGTACAGCACCGGGTCGCCCTTGCCCCGCAGATGCACACCCTGGAACTGGCTAGGGAGAAACCCGGAGTGCCACTGGCGGGACGAGATCGGCTGGTTCTGCCCGCCGCGGCCCTGGGACGTGAGGACGACGAACCCCGGCAGGGCGGCCGCCTCGGAGCCGAGGCCGTAGGTCACCCACGACCCCATGCTCGGCCGGCCGGAGATCGTCGTGCCGGTGTTGATGAACGTGTGCGCCGGGTCGTGGTTGATCGCCTCCGTGTGCAGGCTCCGCACGATGCAGATGTCGTCCGCGACCTCGCCGAGGTGCGGGAACAGTTCGCACATCTCCTGCCCCGACTTCCCGAACTTCTTGAACTTGTACTGCGGGGCGAGGCACTTGAGCTGCTGTCCCTGGAGCTGCGCGATCGGCTGGCCCTTCGTGATCGACTCCGGCATCGGCTTGCCGTCCATCGCGGCGAGCTTCGGCTTGTGGTCGAACGTCTCCAGGTGCGACGGCCCGCCGGCCATGCACAGCCAGATGACCCGCTTGATCCTCGCCGCGTGATGCAGCTGAATCGCCCCCTTCGGCGTCTCAGCCGCGCCGAGCTTCGGGTTCAACAGCGACGCCAGCGCGATCGTGCCGAGGCCGCGGGTCGTCTGGCCGAGGAAGACGCGACGTTGAAGGAGGCTCATGGGTAAGTCCTCAAACATGGCCCGCAGATGACGGGGACTTCGGCGCAGATGAAAACCGGATAAGACGAAATCGATTTTTTAGTTTTCATCCTCTTTATCTGCGTCGAAGTCCGCGTCATCTGCGGGCCGTTCTTAATTCCGGGTGATGAATTCGTGGAGGTTGAGTACCACGCGGGCGGTCGCGGACCACGCTGCCAGTTCGGGGACGGCCACGTCCTTCGGCAGCGGCCGGTCGCCGACGGACAGGAGCTTCTTCGCGTCCGCCTCGTTTGCGGTGTACGCTGCCAGCTGCTTCGCGAAATAGTCGGCCAGCACCTTCGCCTCGTCGGTCGTCGGGGACCGCGAGAGGGATTGCTGATAGAGCCACGTCACGCGGTCGGCCGGCGTCTTGCCGCCGTCGCGGACGGCCCGCTCGCCGAGGGCGCGGGCGGCCTCCACGTAGGTCGGGTCGTTGAGTAGCACCAGCGCCTGCTGCGGCAGGTTCGACCGGGGCCGCTCGATCGCGCACTCCTCGCGGGACGGGGCATCAAAAGCGAGCAGGCTCGGGTGTAAGAAGCTCCGCTGCCAGTGCGTGTACAGCCCGCGGCGGTACAGCCCCTCCCCCTTGTCGTTTTGCCACTCGCGGGGCGGGAAGTTGAGCGCTGCCCAGTACCCGGCCGGCTGGTACGGCTTCACGCTCGGCCCGCCGAGCTTGTCCGCGAGCAACCCGCCGACTGACAGCGCGTTGTCACGCACGAACTCGGCATCGAGCCGGAACCGATTCTGCCGCGCGAGCAGCCGGTTCGCGAGATCGACTTCCTTGAATTCCGGCCGCGGCTTCGACGACTGCCGGTACGTCTTCGACATTACGATCTGCTTGACGAGTTTCTTCACGTCCCAGCCGCCGTCGATGAACCCGGCCGCGAGGCGGTCGAGCAGTTCCGGGTGGCTCGGGGCTTCGCCCTGCATCCCCACGTCTTCGAGCGTGCGGGCGAGGCCCGCGCCGAAAAACAACTTCCAGACGCGGTTGACGAACACGCGGGCCGTCAGCGGGTTCTCGCGGGCGAGCAGCCACTTCGCCAGATCGAGCCGCGTGCCGCGCGGGGCCGAGAGGGTGGCCGAGATCAGCACCTTCGGCGTGGCCGGCGGCACGACCTCGCCGGTCTCGTCCAGCCAGTTGCCGCGTGGCAGCACGCGGGTGGTCCGCGGCGGGCCGGCCGTCGTGACGAGGCAGTGCGGCACGGTCGCGGCGTAGGCGTTCCGCTCGGCCTCGAGTCTCGCTGCTGCCTCCCGCAGCGGCTTCGTCTCAGGGACGTTCGCGAGGTAGTACGCGGTCAGGTCCTTCGCCTGCTTCGGCGTCCGCTTCTCGGCCTTCAGGATCGCACGGATGTTCGCCGGCACGTCCTTGACCGCCTTCTCCCACTCGGCCTGGTTCGTGAGGAGTTTCTCCTCCTCGGCCTTCAGCCTCTTCTTCGCCTCGGCGACGGCGGCGTCCTTCTTTTGAAGCTCCGCGTCCTGTTCCGGGGTGCCGACACGGGTGCCGGGGCCACGGCCGCCGACGGCCGCCTCCTGCACGTCCGCGAAGAACGCCGCCATGCCGTAGAAGTCCTTCGCCGAGAACGGGTCGTACTTGTGGTCGTGGCACTGGCAGCAGCCGAGGGTGACGCCCAGCCACACGCTGCCGACGTTCCGCACCCGGTCGGCGGCGTACTTCGCCTCGTACTCCTTCGCCTGCGACCCGCCCTCCTCCGTCGTCTGCAGCAGCCGGTTGTAGCCGCTCGCGATCTTCTGCTCGGTCGTCGGGTTCGGCAGCAGGTCGCCGGCGAGTTGCTCCGTGGTGAACCGGTCGAACGGCATGTTGGAGTTGAACGCCTTGATGACGTAGTCGCGGTACGGCCACACAGGCATCGGGTTGTCGCTGTGGTAGCCGATGGTGTCCGCGTACCGGACCTGGTCGAGCCAGAACACGGCCATCCGCTCGCCGTACCGCGGCGACGCGAGCAGCTTGTCCACGAGCTTCTCGTATGCCTGCGGCGACTGATCGTTCACGAACGCCTGCACGTCGGCCCACGCCGGCGGCAGCCCGGTCAGGTCGAAGCTCAGCCGACGGATGAGCGTGACGCGGTCCGCCTCCTGCGACGGCGTCAGCTTCTCTTTCCGTAAACGCTCGTGGATGAGCTGATCAATTCTGTGGCTGACCTCTGACTTCTGACCTCCGATCTCTGCCTTCGCAAGCGGAATGAAGGCCCAGTGCGGCTCGTACTTCGCCCCCTGCTCGATCCATTTCGTGAGAACGGCCTTCTGCGGTGGCGTCAGCTTCTTATGCGAGTCCGGCGGCGGCATCACTTCTTCGGTATCAGCCGAATTGACCCGTTTGATAAGCAGGCTCTCGGCCGGCTTGCCCGGCACGACGGCCTTGCGGGCGACGGCGCTGTCCCGCTCGTCGAGCCGGAGGCGGGCCTTCCGCTGGTTCTTGTCCGGCCCGTGGCAGGCGAAGCAGTTGTCCGACAGGATCGGCCGCACGTCGCGGTTGTACGACAGCGCTTCGCCGCGGGCGGCGGTGGCGACCAGGAGCGCGGCGAGGACGGAGAGAACACGTCGCGGGGTCATGCGATCAACTCCGAACGATTCCGACGACAAGCGACCGGCGGGAAAGGACATGATAAGGCATTCCCCCGGAGAAACGAAGGGATTCGCGGCCGCCACCCGCCGGCCGAGTTCTTCGGTTTACTTCGTTCCGACGCGGGCAAAAGACTACCACCCTGCTTCGATGATGAGGACAAGTTTTCCGCCCACCGGACCGCCCGACGGAATGAACGCGCCTCCTTCACACGCCGTTAAAGCACTCGCCGGTTGCTGGCTACTCGCGGTTTCGGCCGGGTTCGCGGCTTGGGCGCGGTACGACGCCACGCCGGGGGAGGCATTTTCCCGCCCGCCGGACCGGCCGAATGCCGCGTCCCGGTGGACGCTCGTGGTGTACGTCCACCCCCGCTGCCCGTGTGCGACGGCGACGCTCGCCGAGCTGGCCGAAGTGGTTCAGGCCGCCGGGCCGACGTGCCGGGTTATCGTCCACTTCGTTCGCCCGCCGGGGGCGGGCGCGGGGTGGGAGCGCTCCCCCCTGTGGGACCGTGCGGCGGCGATGCCGGGGGTCGAAGTCGAGGCCGACGCGGACGGCGAGGAAGCGCGCCGGGCCGGCGGCACGACTTCGGGGCACGCCGTCCTGTACGACCCGCGGGGGGCCGTTCGGTTCGCCGGCGGCCTCACCACGGCCCGCGGCCGGGCGGGGGACAACGCCGGCCGGCGGGCCGTGCTCGCCGTGCTGAAGGGGGAGGAACCGCCGACGCGGGAGACGCCGGTGTTCGGCTGCCCGCTGTTCACGCCGACCGGTTGCCCGACCGCCGGCGAGGGGTGTCACCGGGAATGAAGGCCACGACCGCCATGTTCGATGTGGATCGCCGGACCGAGGAACTCCTGACCGAGACGCGGGGCCGCATCTACCAGCGGACCGACCGGCTGTTCGCCGGGCTGATGCTGTTCGAGTGGACGGCGTGCATCCTGCTCGCGCTTTGGGTGTCGCCGCTCGCGTGGGCGGGGACGGCCAGCGGGACGCACCCGCACGTCTGGGCGGCGATCCTGCTCGGGTTCGCCATCGTCAGCCTGCCGGTCGGCCTCGCCCTGCTCCGCCCCGGCCGGGCGGGGACACGGCACGTCATCGCGGCCGGGCAGATGTTCCTGGCCGGGCTGCTCATCCACCTGACCGGGGGGCGGACGGAGACGCACTTCCACGTCTTCGGCTCCCTCGCGTTCCTCGCGTTCTACCGGGACTGGCGGGTGCTCCTCACGGCCACCGCCGTGACGGCCGCGGACCACGTCCTGCGGGGCTTCTTCTGGCCGGAGTCGGTGTACGGGTCCGCCGTCGGGGCCGACTGGCGGTGGCTGGAACACGCCGGGTGGGTCGTGTTCATCGACCTGTTCCTGATCTACTCGTGCGTCCAGTGGGACCGGGACGCGGCCGTGTCCGCCCGGCGGCAGGCGGAACTCGCCATGTCGTGGTTCTCGCTGGAGAGCCGCGTCTTGGAGCGCACGGAGGAACTCCGCGCCAGTCAGGAGCAGTTCCGCGGCGCGTTCGACCACGCGGCCGTCGGCATGGCCCTCGTCGCCCCGGACGGCCGGTGGCTGCGGGTCAACCAGCCGCTCTGCCACATCATCGGGTACACGGAGGCGGAGCTGCTCGGCGGCCGGTTCCAGGACATCACGCACCCGGAGGACCTGGGCGAGGACCTCGTGTTCGCCCACCAGTTGCTCGCCGGTGAGATTCCGACCTATCAGATGGAGAAGCGGTACCGGCACAAGAACGGGCACACCGTCTGGGCGAACTTGAGCGTGTCCCTCGTCCGAACCGCGACCGGGGAGCCGCAACACTTCGTGTCGCAGGTCCAGGACGTGACCGTCCGCAAGGCGGCCGAGGACGCCCTCCGGGCGAGTGAGGCGCAGAACCGCAAGCTGGCGCTCGTCGCCAGCCGGACCACGAACGCCGTGTTCATCACCGGCCCGACGCAGCTCATCGAGTGGGTGAACGAGGGGTTCACCCGCATCTCCGGCTACCGGCCGGCGGACGTGATCGGCCGGCGGGTGTGCGACGTGCTGCACGGGTGGCAGGAGGACACGGAATCGACCCGGTTCACGAAGGCGACGACGAGCGACGGCGAGACCGTCTGCCACGAGTTGCAGAACTTCACGGCCGACGGGACGCCGTACTGGATGGAAGTGGACTGCCAGCCGGTGTGGGACGCGAACGGCCACCTGATCCACTTCGTGTTCGTGGCCAACGACATCACCGCCCGGAAGGACGCGGAGGCCGCCCTCCGGGTGGCGAAGGCGGCCGCGGAGGACGCGAGCCGGTCGAAGAGCGAGTTCCTGGCGAACATGAGCCACGAGATTCGCACGCCGATGAACGGCATCCTCGGCATGACCGAGTTGGTCCTCGAGACGGACCTGACGGCCAGCCAGCGGGACTCGCTCGGCCTCGTCAAGTCGTCCGCGGACGCCCTGCTAACGATCATCAACGACATCCTCGACTTCTCGAAGATCGAGGCCGGCAAGCTCGACCTCGACCCGCTGCCGTTCGGCCTCCGGGACGCCGTCGGGGACACGCTCAAGACGCTCGCCTACCGCGCCCACATGAAGGGGCTGGAGCTGGCGTTCGACATCCACCCGGACGTGCCGGACGGCCTCGTGGGGGATTCCGGCCGGTTGCGGCAGGTGCTCACCAACCTCGTCGGCAACGCGATCAAGTTCACCGACGCCGGCGAGGTCATCGTCCGCATCGACCGCGTCCGCACGAGCGGGCACAAGCACCGGCTGCTGTTCTCCGTCCGGGACACCGGCATCGGCATCCCGGCCGAGAAGCTCGGACAAATTTTCGACCCGTTCACCCAGGCCGACGGCTCGACCACCCGGCGGTTCGGCGGGACCGGCCTCGGGCTGACGATCTCGTCCCGGCTGATCGCCCTTATGGGCGGGCAGGTTCGGGTCGAGAGCGAGGTCGGCCAGGGCAGCACGTTCCTGTTCGAGATCGACCTGGAAGAGGCCCGCACGTCGGTCGAGCGGCCGGCCGTCCGCCCGCCGGACTCGCTGGCCGGGGCCGCCGTGCTCATCATCGACGACAACGCCACCAACCGGCGGGTGCTGGCGGACACCGTCCGGCTGTGGGGGGCGTGCCCGACGTGCGCGGACGGCGGCGTGGCCGGGCTGGCGGAACTCCGCCGCGCCCACGACGCCGGCCGGCCGTTCGCCCTGATCCTGCTCGACGCGATGATGCCGGACGTGGACGGGTTCACGGTCGCCCAGCAGATCGCCGCCGACCCGGACTTCGCGGCCACAGCCGTCATAATGCTCACGTCCGCGGACCGGGCCGGGGACGCCGGCCGCAGCCGGGCCAGCGGCATCGCGGCGTACCTCGTCAAGCCGGTGAAGTCGTCCGAACTCCTCCGCACGATCCTGTCCACCGCCCCGCTCCGGCGGCCGGACGAGGCCCGGCTCGTGGCCCCGCCGCCGAAGCCGGCGTCGAAGCCGGGGACGCGGCCGCTGAAGGTGCTGCTCGCCGAGGACAACCTCGTCAACCAGCGGGTGGCCGACCTGTTGCTCAAGAAGTTCGGCCACACGGTCACGATCGCCAACCACGGCGGCGAGGCGGTCGTCGCGTTCGACCGGGAGCCGTTCGACGTGATCCTCATGGACGTGCAGATGCCGGAGGTGGACGGGTTCGAGGCGACGCGGATGATCCGGGAGCGGGACGCGGCCAGCGGCCGCCGGACGCCGATCGTGGCCATGACGGCGCACGCCATGAAGGGGGACCGCGAGCGGTGCCTGGCCGCGGGGATGGACGACTACGTCTCGAAGCCGGTGCAGCGGGGCGAGCTGCTCCGCGTCCTGGCGTGGGCGGCGGACGTGTCCGCGGCGCGGGCCGTGTCGCTGGCCCAGACGCCCGCCCCCGTGGGGCTGCCGCCGGCCCCGGCCGCCGACTTCGACCGCCAGGCCGCGCTCGGCCGGCTCGGCGGGGACGAGGAGTTGTTCGCCGAAGTCGCCGAGATTTTCCGCACCGACTCGCCGAACATGCTCGATGAAATCCGGGCGGCCCTCGCCGCCGGCGACGCGGTCGCCGTCCGCCGGTCGGCCCACGGGCTGAAGGGGGCGGCCGGGTACGTCGGCGGGACCGGCGTGGCCGCCCTGGCGATGCAACTCGAAAAACTCGGCGAGGCCGGCACGCTCGCGGACGCCCCGCCGGCGTTCGCGGCCCTGGAGCTCGAAGTGTCCCGGCTGTCCGCCGCCCTCGCGACCCTGACCCCGACCGCTATCTCTTGATCCGAATCGAGAACCGACCGACATGACCACGGCAGCGCCCACCCTCACGCCGACGACCCGCGACGAGTCCGGGACGGCCCACGACACCACCCCGGCCACCGTCCTGGTGGTCGATGACTCGCCGGTGGACCGCCGCGTCGCCGGGCGGGTGATCGAGAAGCGAAAGCAGTGGCGGGTCATCTACGCCGCGAACGGCCAGGAGGCGCTGGACGTGATCGGCCGGGACCGGCCGAACGCCGTCGTCACCGACCTGCAAATGCCGGGGATGGACGGCCTGTCGCTGGTCACGCACGTCCGCGAGCAGTACCCGCACGTGCCGGTCATCCTGATGACCGGCCAGGGGAGCGAGAAGATCGCCGTCGCCGCCCTCCGGGCCGGGGCGGCCAGCTACGTGGCGAAGCGGGTCATGGCCTCCGACCTCGCGCCGGCCATCGAGCAGGTGCTCAACGCCTCGCAGACGGACGACGGGCAGACGCGGTTGCTCAAGACCCTCCGCCGCCGGACGAGCCACTACGTCCTCGACAACGACCCGTCGGTCGTGTCCGCGCTGGTCGCCGTCCTGCAACAGGAGGTGACGGCCCTGGGCATTTGCGACGCCACGGCCGTCACGCGGGTCGGGATCGCGCTGGAGGAGGCCCTCCTGAACGCGATCTACCACGGCAACCTCGGCATCAGCTCCGAGTTGAAGGCCGTCAACGAGCACGCCTTCCACGCCGAGGCGGCCGCCCGCCGGGCGCTACCGCCGTACCGCGACCGCCGCGTCCGGGTGACGGCCAAGCTGACGCCGGACCGGGCGACGTTCGCGATCGCCGACGACGGGGACGGATTCGACATCTCGAAGCTGCCGGACCCGACCGACCCGGAGTTCTTCGACCGGCCGAGCGGCCGCGGCATCCTGCTCATCCGGGCGTTCATGGACGACGTGCGGTACAACGCGACCGGCAACCGCGTCACGCTCGTCAAGAAGCGGGACGCATAACCCGCCCGGTGTCGGCGCATTCCTGACTAGTTTTTTCGCAGCCCCCCAGGTATGCCCCTCGCCCGCATCGGGTTGGGGGGACGGGAACCGTGCGTAGACTGTGGCTCGCCTTCGCGTTCGTCGTTCTCGCCGCGCCGTCGTGGGCGCAGGAGGCGACGCCGGCCGAACCGCCGCCCGTCGTCGTCCTGACGCCGAAGCCGGACGACGCCCTGGCGCTGAAGGGGAAGTGGAAGAACGGGCCGCTCTTCTACACCGAAGACGGCATGTTCACGTTCCAGCCGGGCGGCCGGTTCCAGTTCGACACGGTGTTCACGGCCCTCCCCGCGGACCTACGGCGGAACATCACCGGGCCGTCGCAGTTCGACGACGGCGTGAGCATCCGCCGGGCGCGGTTCGCGTTCGACGGCACGTTCGTCAAGACCATCGACTACAAGGCCGAGTTCGACTTCGCGAATGCGTTCATCACCCAGACCGACCCGCAACGGGACAGCCTCGTGACCGTGCCGACGGAGGTGAACCTGACGTTCCGGAAACTGCCGGGCGTCGGCAACGTCCGCGTCGGGAACATGAAGCCGCCGATCTCGTTCGAGCACATCACCAGCAGCAAGTTCTTGAACTTCCTGGAACGCTCCACGGCGCTCGACGCGTTCGTCGAAAGCTTCAACAACGGGTTCACGCTCGGGGCGATGGCGTTCAACAACTTCCTGGCCGACGACCGCGGGTACTGGGCGGTCGGCGTGTTCAAGAGCACGCGGTCCGTCTTCGGGTTCAACGTCGGGCGGAACGAGGCCGACCTGACCGGCCGGCTGGTCGTGCTGCCGATCTACGAGAACGGCGGCGAGCGGTTGCTGCACCTCGGCATCGGCGGGAGCTACCGCGACCTGGACGAGGGCCAGCAGCGGTACCGCAGCCGGTTCGGCCTCCGTAGCTCGCCGAGCGCGCTGGCGGACCTGCTGGCGGACACCGGGTTCCTGTTCGGCGGCCGGGAGTCGCGGCTCGTGCCGGAACTCGCCGGCGTGTTCGGCCCGCTCTCGTTCCAGGCGGAGTACTACACGTCCTTCCTGAGCCGCACGGCGAACGCCGACCGCGAGCAGTTCGGCACGACGTTCTTCCACGGCGGGTACGTGGAGGTTCACTACTTCCTGACCGGCGAGCACCGGGCCTACGACCACGAGCGGATGGCGTTCACGCGGGTGGTCCCGAACAACCCGGTGTCGTGGACCGGCGACCGCCGCGGGTTCGGGGCGTGGCAGTTGGCCGCCCGGTACGGCTACCTGGACTTGAACGACAAGGGCGTGGTCGGCGGGGTCACGCACGAGTTCGTGTTCGGGGTGAACTGGTTCCTGACCGGGAACGCGGTGATGCAGGCGAACTACGTCCTCACGTCCCGCGAATCGACCGGCACGCCCGGCGACGGGCTGCTCCACGGGTTCGGCGTCCGGACGGCGTGGAACTTCTAAGCGCCGCCGTTCGCGGCCAGCCTGGGCGGGTTGCCCATCGCAGTGAACAGGCGGATTTGGGCCTTGTTGAAGTCGATGACCGCGTTGAGATAGTTGAGCCGCGCCTGGTTCAGGACCTGGATCGCCTGCAACGGCCGCAGCGCGTCGAACAGGTTCTTGGCATCGACGACGTTCATCGTGCCCTCCTTGTTGATCCGGTACAGCTCCGTTGCCTCCTTCACGGCTCGTTCGGCCAGGTCCAACGACTCGTACTTCGCGGCCGCCAGCTGCGCCGCCTCCACAATCTCGGCGGACGCGCGGGCCTGCACGTCGAGCAACTGGTACTGCGCCTGGTCGAGGACGGCCCGCCGCTCGTCGGCGTCGAACCGGTTGCCGAGGCCGAGGTTCCGCACCTCCCAGAACAGTTGCACGCTCAGCGCGTTCCGGGCGTCGAACCGCTGGAGGTCGTCGTTCAGCCCGCCGCCGAACGTGCCGGTCTGGTTCGCGACCGTCAGCTTCGGGAACAGCGGCCCCCGCTCCGCCCGGCGGACCCGCTGCCACGCGGCGGCGATGGCCTCCCGGTTCGCGGCCAGGTCCGGCCGGTGCTGGATCGCGGTCGCGACCAGTTCGTCGAGCGTGGCCGTCGGGGAGATGAGCGGGACCGGGACGACGGCCGCGTCGGCGGGGACGAGCCGGACGTTCGGCTGGAGGAGCAGTAGCCGGCCGAGCCGGGCGCTGGCGGCGCCGACGCGGCCTTCGAGGTCGATCCGCTCGGTCCGGCGGAGGAGGACTTCGGACTGTGCCCGCTGCACGTCGCCGGCGCTGCGGTCGAGCTTCGCCGCCCGCGCGTTCTCGGCCGCGGCCAGCATCGCCTCGGCCTTCGCCAGCGTGTCCGCGTTAATTTCGAGTTGCGCGTGCAGTTGAACCAGGTCGAGGTACGCGACGGCGGCGTCGAGTTCCGTGCTCTGGGCGACGGCCTCGGCGCGGAACGCCTCGGCCGCCGTGGCGCGGCGCTCGACGAGCGGGCGGTAGATCGCCTCGGCGAAGTCGAGCGCCAGGGCCGGGCCGCCGCCGGCGAACAGGTTCGCCCGCGAGACGCTGAAGATTTCGCCCCGCTGGTTCTGCGTCTGGCCGTCGAACCGGGTGTACGCCGCCCCGACGGACAGGTGCGGCAGCCACTGGACCTCGGCCAGGTCGAGCCGGGCCTGCGCCTCGCGGACGCGGGCCTGGGCGACGCCGACGGCCGGACTCTTCTCGTCCACGAGGCGGAGGACGGTGGGCAGGTCGATGGGGAGCGTTTCGAGTTGTCCGTAGGCGGGCCGAACGGCCCCGCTCGCTTCCGCGGGCTTCGATTCTTGTGAGGACGCGAGTTGAATCTCGGCCGCGGCCGGCTTCCCGGCCGCCGGTGTGGGCGGCTTTGCGGCCGGCTTGGAGAACGACAGTACCGGCTGATGGCCGGCGATGGGGATGGCCGGGTCGGTGGTGGCGCACCCGGCGGTGACGCTCAACGACGTACCGACGAACAGGAGCCGCTTCTTCCAGGTGGTCATCCAAGGGCCTCCCTGCCCGTGCGGAATCGGTCCTACCAACTCGTCTCGCCGGTCTTCACCGCGGCCGCGTCGCCGACTTCCAGTTGCCGGGCGACGACGACTTCCTCGTTCCCCGTCAGCTCGGCCAGCACGTCGCGGCTCGCTCCGTCGGCGTCCCGCCGCTTGGTCAGGACCGCCACGCGGACGGTCTTGCCGTCGCTCAACTGAACGCGGACCGGAACCTGCTTCGTCTTCCCCCCCTCCACGAACAGGACGTAGTTCGTCCCACTGCGGGAGTAGACGGCCGTGTTCGGTAGGACGAACGACTCGCCGAACCCGCCGACGGTGAGCTTGATGCTGGCCGTCATGCCGGGGATGAGGCGACGAGACTTCGGCGCGTCCGGCGGGAACGCCCGGACCGGGACGCCGTCGTTCGGCCCCTTCGACGGCCGCTCCGGCCACGGGCCGGCCATCGTCTGCACCAGCCGCTGGTAGTCCTCCTCGTCGCCGTTGAATAGGTCCACCTCGACCCGCATCGTCCGGTCGGCGTTCTGTACCGACGGGGCGTACCGACTGACGGCCGCCGCGATCGTCACCCCCGGCAGGTCGTCGATCTGCACGACGGCGGGAGTGTTCACCCCGACCGACGGGGCGACGGAGTCCGGGAACTTCGCGCTGACCGTCACCACGTCCACCTTCGCCAGCGAGATCAGGGCGTCGCTCGCGCCGGTCGTCGCGTTCTGGACGAACGAGCCGGGGTCTACCGTCCGGCGGACGATCACGCCGTCGAACGGGGCGACGACCTTCGCGTAGTCGGCCACGGCCTTCGCGCGGTCGAGGTCCTTCCGCGCGACCTCGATCTGCGCCTTCTTGAGGTCAATATCGGCCGCGGCCGCCTCCACCTTTGACTCGGACTCGGCAAAGTCGGCACGGGCCCGCTCGACGTTCGCCTTCGTGGACGTGACGGTTGCCTCGCTTGCCAGGTAGTCCCGTTCTTCCTCCTCGACCACGCTCCCCACGACGGACCCGGTGTCGGCCAGCCCCTTGAACCGCTCGAACTTCCGCTTCTTCAGGTCGCGGGTCGCGACCGCGCCGACCACGTCCGCCTCCCGCTGCTTGATCGTCGCCGCGGACACGTCCTTCGCCGCCTTCGCGTCCTTCAGCTTCGCCTCGGACACCTTTAGCTCCTGCTGCCGTTGCAGGATCATCGCCTCGGCCCTCGCCACGTCCTGCTCCGTTTCGGGCACGTCGATCTCGAGCAGCAGGTCGCCCTTCTTCACCTTGTCGCCGATCTCGCGGTAGACGCGGCGGACGATGCCGGACGCCCGCGCCCGCAGGTCGGCCCGGTAGAACGGCTCGACGGTGGCGAGCTGGTCCACGGTCATCGCGACGGACGCCTCCCGCTTCGGCCGGACCGTCTTCACGGTCGGGACGGTTTCCGCCGCCGGCGTCCCGGCCGACGCCTTCGGGGCCTGGCCGAACGGGTTCGGGATCGCGCCGGTCAGGACGCCCGCGGCGACGCCGCCGCCGCCGAGGGCGAGGGCGGTCATCAGGCCGACGGACAGCCACCGCCGCCCCTTGCCGCTGACGCCGTGCGGGTGCTTGACCACGCCGCTGGACGATGGGGACTCGGACATGGGGTCGGCCTCGCTTTCAATCAATGAGAATTCGGGTGGTCGTGGTGGGGGTGCGGGCGGTGGTGGTCGTGGTGCGGCCCGTGGCCGTGCCGCCTGTCGCGGATCAGCAGCGTGAACAGGATCGGGACGATGAACAGCGTGAGCGGCGTGCTGGTGAGCAGCCCGCCGACGACGGCGCGGGCCAGCGGGGTGAGCGCCTCGCTCCCGCGGCCGAGGCCGAGGGCCATCGGCAACAGGTCCAGGAACGTCGCCAGGAACGTCATCAGGATCGGCCGGAACCGCGTCACGGCGGCCTCCACGATGGCCTCGTAAACCGGCTTCCCCTGTTTGCGGAGGTGGTTCGCGAAGTCGAGCAGCAGCACCCCCTGCGAGACGATGATGCCGACGAGGAAGATGACGCCCATCTCGGACTGCACGTTCAGCGTGGTCCCGGTCGCCCAGAGCATGGTCAGCACGCCGATCAGGCCGAGCGGCACGGCGGCCATGATGATCGTCGGCATGACGAACGACCGCATGAGCGGGACCATGAGCAGGTAGACGAGCACGGACGCCAGCCCGAGGCCGACGCCGAGGCTGTTGAACGACTCCGTCATCCGGGCGTACTCGCCCTTCAACTCGATCCGCATCCCCTTCGGGACTTCGATCGGCTTGAGCCGCTTCTCGATGTCGGCGGCGACGCTACCGATGTCCCGGTTCTCGGTGCTGACCAGCACGTCCACCACCCGCTTCAGGCCGACGTGGTTGAACTCGACGGCCTGCGTCGATTCGCGGGCGACGACGAGGGAACTGAGCCGCACCGGCGTCTTCTGGTTCGTGCCGGTGGCGAACACGTTCGTCAGGTCGCTCAGCCGGAACGACGGGTCGTCGGGATACTGGACGGCGATGAAGTACTGGTTGCCGCTCTTCGGGTCGATCCAGAAGTTCCGGGTCAGGGCGATGCTGGAGTTCATGGCCGTGACGACCTGCATGACCACGTCGCGGGCCGTCAGCCCGATGGCGGCGGCCTCCTGACGGTTCACCTCCAACACGAGGTACGGGGCGTCGTTCCGCTGCAGCACCCGCACGTCGGCCGCGCCGGGCACGCCGTTGACCGCCGCTTTCACCTGCCGGGCCAGGTCGAACTTCTGGTCCGGCGTGCCGCCGGTGATCTGGATGTCGATGGGCGAGGACGCGCCGAAGTTCAGCGCCGCGGACACCATCCCGCCGGTATCGAAGCTGAACTCCAGGTCGGCGAACTCCGGCTTGTCGGCGAACGCCTTCCGCAGCACGACCGCGTACTCCTGGGCGGACAGCGACCGCTCCGGCGTCAGTTGCAGCCGGATGACCGTGTCCTGCTGCCCGGCGTTCTGCGAGTACGCGGCCGACCAGTCGTTGTTCAGCCCGATCTCGGACACGACCATCTGCAGCTCGTGCGGCGGGACCGTCTCGGCGATGACCTTCTCCACGTCGATGATGCGGCGTTCCGTCGCGTCGAGCCGGAGGTTCGACGGGGCGCGGACCTGGATCGTGATCTGCCCGGCGTCCACGGCCGGGAAGAACTCCTGGCCGATGAACTTGATGAGGAACATGGAGGTCGCGAACAGCCCGACGATGAGCGCGAGCACGAGGAACCGGCGGCCGAGCGCCCAGACCAGCAGAACCTTGTAGACGTTGGTGACGGCCGTGAGGAACCGGTCGATCCGGCGGTAGACGCGGCCGAAGAAGCCGGGGGCGGGCGGCGGGACGTGGTGCTCGACGCGGTGCTCGTGGGCGTGGCCGTGGCCGTGCTGCCCGTGGCCGCGGAGCATCTTCGAGCAGAGGGCGGGCACGAACGTCCAGCTCAGGGCGAACGAGAAGATCATGGCGAACCCGACGGCCAGCGTCAGCGGCTTGAACAGGAACCCGCCGACGCCGGGCGTCAGCGCGACCGGGCAGAGGACGATGATGAGCGCGAGCGTGGCGACGACGACCGGGAGCGTGAGTTCGGCCGTGGCGTCGAGCGACGCCTGGAACGCGGACTTGCCCATGCCCATGTGCCGGTGGATGTTCTCCAGCACGACGATGGCGTTGTCCACGAGCGGCCCGATGGCCAGGAACAGCCCGCCGAGCGTCATCACGTTGATCGTGTTGCCGGTCGCCTTCAGCCCGATGATCGCGCCGAGGATCGACAGCGGCAGGGCGAGCGTGGCGATGACCGTCATCTTCCAGTCGCCGAGGAAAACAAGGATCATGATCGACACCAGGATCGCGCCGATGATCCCCTCGTGGACGAGGCTGTCGATGGCCTTCCGGACGTAGTCCGTCTGGTCGATAACGAAGTCGAGCTTGCTCCCCTCCGGCAGCTCCACCTCCATGTCCGGGATCGAATTTTTCACCCCTTCCGCCACGTCGAGGCTGCTCGCCCCCTGTTGGCGGTAGATCGGGACGAACACCTGTTGCTTGCCGTTGACCCGGACGCGGGACTTCTGGATGACGGCGTCGTCGATCGTCTCGGCCACGTCGCGGAGCAAAATCTGGCGGTCCGGCTCGAACACGAGCGGCAGCTCGTTGATGTCGTCCACGGTGCGGGCCATCGCGTTCGTGTCGAGGGCGATCTGGTTGTCGCCGATGTACGCCGTGCCGGGGGAGATCATCAGGTTCCCCTGGTCGAGCGCCTTCACCACGTCCACCGGCGAGAGGTTGCGGGCCTCCAGCTTCTGGTGGTTGAGGTAGACCATGATGCGGCGGTCCTTGCCGCCGACGACGACCGGGGCGACGCACCCGCGGACGCCGCCGAGCCGGTTCCGCACCTCGACCCGCGCGAGGTCCTTGACCTGTTGCTCGGCCATGTTCGGGTTGCTGACGGTGAGCACGCCGAGCGGGATCGTGCCGGTCGGGTCGAACGGCAGGGACACCGGCGGGAGGGTGTTCGTCGGCAGGTACGGCATGGCCGCGCCGGTCAGCGAGTTCGTCTGCGTCAGCGCGGTACTGGGGTCGATGTCGTCCTGGAAGTAGAGCTTGACGACGCTAACGCCGGAGACGGACCGGGACTCGACGTTGGCGACGCCGGGGGCCTGGTTGACCCACCGCTCGACGCGGTCGGTGATCGTCCGCTCGATCGACCGGGCGGGCATCCCGTTGAAGTACGTCAGCACCTGGACGGCCGGCGTCTTGAACTGCGGGAGGATGTCCACCGGGATCGAGATCAGGGCGACGCCGCCGAGGATGGCGATGAACAGGGCGAAGACGATGACACCGTACACGTTGCCGAGCGCCAACTTGATCAGACCCATGACGTGCCTTTCTGCGGTGGGAACCGACCCCTCATTTCTAACAGTACCGCGACGACGATCCAAGAGATAAAGACCCGCGACCCATGCGATCGCCCCGCTCACCGCGTTTGCGCTTGACCGACCGGACAAATGAGAACAAACTGAATCGACCTCCCACCTACTCAACTCGCGGTGTTCCCATGCTCGACATTCTCGGCTCCCGGAGCGGCCCGTTCTGCGACGGCGTGTCCCGCCGCGGGTTCCTCAAGGTCGGCGCGTTCGGGGCCGGGTTGACGCTCGCCGACGCCTACCGGTCGCAAGCCGCCAACAAGAGCGGCCGCACGAAGGCGATGAAGTCGGCCATCTTCATCTACCTGCCGGGCGGGCCGAGCCACCTGGACATGTACGACCTGAAGCCGGACGCGCCGAAGGAAGTCCGTGGCGAGTTCAACCCGATCCAGACGAACGTGCCCGGCGTGCAAATCTCCGAGCACTTCCCGCTCCAGGCGAAGATGTGGGACAAGCTGGCCGTCGTCCGGTCGCTGACGAGCGTGGACGAGCACAGCGACAGCCTCGTCATGACCGGCTACCCGGAGCGGGTCAACATGACGGCCGGCCACCCGTCGTTCGGGGCGGTCGTGTCGAAGGTCCGCGGCGACGCGAGCGGGGCCGTGCCCCCGTTCGTGTCGCTCCGCGGCATGTCCCGCGGCACGGAACCCGGCTTCCTCGGCGTGGCGCACCGGCCGTTCACCCCGAGCGGGCCGGGCAACGCGAACCTGAAACTCGCCAACGGCGTCACAGCCGACCGGCTCGATTCCCGAAAGGGGCTTCTCGATTCCTTCGACGACACGCGGCGGGAGATCGACGCCAGCGGCGCGATGAAGGGGATCGACGGCTACACCGAGCGCGCCCTGGACATGGTCGCGAGCGGCGTGGTGCGGACCGCACTCAACCTCGACAAAGAAGACAAGGCGACCCGCGAGCGGTACAAGGGGGTCGAGCAGTTCCTCACGGCCCGGCGGCTGATCGAGGCCGGCGTCGGGTTCGTCACGCTTTCCGTCGGCGGGTGGGACACGCACGGCCAGAACTTCACCGCGCTCAAGAGGCAACTGCCGAAGGTGGACCAGGGGATTTCCAACCTCATCCAGGACCTGCACGACCGCGGGATGCAGGACGACGTGGTCACCGTCATGTGGGGGGAGTTCGGGCGGACGCCGAAGATCAACGGTAACGCCGGCCGCGACCACTGGTCGCCGGCGATGTCGGCGCTCGTGGCCGGCGGCGGGCTGAAGATGGGCCAGGCGGTCGGCGCGACGACGGCGAAGGGCGAGCGGCCGAAGGACCGGGCGTACACCGCCTCGCAGCTCATGGCGACGCTCTACCAGGCCATCGGCATCGACCCGGCGCAAACCTTCCCGAACGGCAGCGGCCGGCCGGTCTACGTCCTCGACGACCGCGACCCGGTGAAGGAACTCGTCTAGAATGTAGGGTGGGCCGAGGCTTTGCGGCCCACCCCGCTTGCGGTCGTACCGCCGCTGGGGCCCGGAGACGCCGCCCAACCTACAAAACCAAAACACCAACGCACAGGAC
>NZ_JCABYM010000040.1:0-4727 GCF_059499385.1 Limnoglobus sp.
GTGAGGTTGAGGAACTCCAGGACGTAGGGGTCGCGGACCAGCTCGTCCGCCGTTACCAGGTCGGCCGGCGTCGGGGTGCCGGCCTTCCCGAGCAGCGCGTCCTTCCGGTTCGCCCCGCGGAGCCGCTCGTAGAACTGCGTGCCGATCTGCCGGTCAAGTTGGCGGACCGACCACCCGCCTTTGATCGCCTCGTCCTCGTAGAACCGGCGGGCCGAGGGGTCCGGCACTGTCATCAGGCGGACGTAGTGCGACCACGGGAGCGGGAAGGCGTCGGGGGCGAGCGGGGCGGGGGAAATTGCAGACACCGTCTGCAATTTCTCGGCCTCGGGGAGTTTGGCCCGGAACTGGACCGCGCCCGCCGCCGTCGGCCCGATCTCCCAGCCCAGGTAGAAGGCTCGCATCGAGAACAGGTTCCGCCAGCCGAACCCCCGTCCGTGCGTCTTGGACAGGTCCGCCCCGAGCCGCTTGAGCAGTTCCTCGCCGTAGCCCGCCCGGGCTTCGCCGCCTTGCTCGAACTCGACCACCCGGCGGCCGACTTCCCAATACGTCGCCGTCAGTACCGCGTTCACCGCGCGGGCGGCGGACCGCCGGGAGTGCTCAAGGAGGGCCGACAAGCCGGACAGGAGTCCGCGGTATTCGTCCCCGGCGGCCGGCACGAGCGCCCCGGCCTTCTGTTGTTTTCGCTTCGCCATCGGTCCCGTCCTTGCTCCCGGCCGCGAGCGTACCCGCGGGGCGGGCCGGCGGGCAAGGCGTGTTTTGGTGGGGACGCACCCGGCCAGCGGGACGGTGTGGGCGAGAGGACGGTGGTGCAGGGCCAACCTCTCGCTGGTGTGGTGCCGGTAACGGGCGGGCCGTCCCGGCGTGAACCTTCCGTGGCGTCGTGCGTCGCCGTCACTCGCCGTCGGGCCGGGCGAGGGAGCGGATGGCGTCGGTCAACTCGGCCTCCGTGAGCGTCCAGCCGTCCGCGGGGAGCCGGCCGACGACGCGGAACTTAAGCCGCTGGTAGACGCCGAGGGCGGCCTCGTCGTCCCCCAGCACGTCCGCCGCGAGGGCGAGCGCGAGTTGCGCGGGACCGCTCCCGCCGTAGCCCCACTCGAACCCGTCGGGCGAGTGGGTCCGCAGGTCGAACCGCGGGTCCAGCCCGCGGGGGCCGTCGCCGTCCGAGACGGCCACGGCGCAGCCGTCCTCCGTCCGGCGGCCGGTGTAGGTCTTCATCGTGTTGTCCTCGGGTCGGGGTGGAAGATGAAGGGGACTGTCACGCCGCGAGGGCGAGGAGGGCCGCCGCCTGAACGTCGGCCGCCGTCCGGTCGCCGGCATACTCCACCTGGCGGGCGAGCCGGGTGAGCGCGTCCACGAGCGCGAAGATGGTGAACCGGCCGCCGGCGACCGCCTCGACCGCCTGCTTGGCGAGGCCGCGGCTCAGGCCGCGCTTGGCGAGTTCCTTCAGCACCGCCTCGGCGTCGTCGCCGAGGGTCTTCTCCATCGCCGTCTTCATCACCCGCAGGAACCCGTCCCGCCGCTCGTCCCGCTTCCGGACGAGCAGCTCGACGTGCCGGCGGATCTCCCCGAGGGCGTCACCGACGTTGGCCGTGTGCTTGCGGGTGAACTCGATGACCTCCACCGCGTCCCAGACGATGTGGTTGGCGCACACCGCCTGGAACCAGAACGTCTGGATGCCGACGGAGCGCTTCCCGACCTCCGAGTTCCAGACGAAGAACCCGGGGGCGAACGCCTCGCCCTCGATCTCCGCCCACCCGGCCGGGTCGATCAGGAAGGCGAACAGGTCTTGCTCCCCGCAGTAGAGGCCGGTCGCGCCGTTGAACCCGGCCTGGGGCGGGGTGAAGTCGGTCGCGTAGTCCTTGAGCGTCCCCACCAGGTCGGCGTTGTGCAGGCGGGTGTAGGCCGTCCCGTGGACGGACCGCACCCCCTCCCCGCGGGTGAGCAGTTGGAGCGGCTTGTTCCCGCCCGGGAGGGTCTCCCGGAGCACCTGGGCGGCGGTCACCGGGGCGAGCCGGTTCACCGTCTCCTTGCTCACCCGGGCGAGGCCGCAGAGCTGGCCGAAACTCCAGTCGTTGAGCGCGAACAGGCCGTCCGCACCGGCCTTGAGGCCGAGCCGGCCGTCGGGCGTCGGCTCCGGGGCGAGGCCGCGGGGCGGGTGCCAGCGGTCCTCCGATTCGTCCTTCTCCCGCCGGCAGTGGGCCAGGAGGGCGTCGAGCGTGGGGAAGCGTTCGTCCGGCGCGCGGCGGAACAGCTCCCCGCTCGCGCGGGTCAGGTTCTGCTTGGTCACGGCAGTGTCCTCGGTGTGGGAACGTGTGTTGAGAAACCAAAACGTGTTTTGCACCACCGGCCTCTCGGTCGTGCCGCGAGGAAGCGGGAGGCGGCCGTGGGGTCGGGGAGCGACGGTTAGGAACTACGCTGGGAAAGGGCCTGCCGGGCATGACTCACCGGACGCGGGACAGATACCACGGCACGGCGGACGGTTTCAACTACGCCCGCCGTGACGGCCGGCCGCTTGAATCCCGACCCGGACCCGTGGTAACGGCTCGGCCGTAGACCGCCCCGCTCTCTCCGCCGCACCGAACGAACCTCACGACCCTGCCGGCTCCGCGGGCCACCCCGCGCGCGGAGACCCGGTGGTGCAACTCGGTTTTCCAACTCCGCTCCGAACCCGGCACGAACGGCCGCCGGGCACGCGCCCGGCAACGCCCCGTTCCTGCCTTCCCCTGAGAGGAACCTGCGATGAGCACGAAGAACGGCCCCCCGAAGGCGGCCCCGGCCCGCGGCGACGACCGCCGGGACGGGCCGGCCCGCGACCCGAAGAAGCCGGTCCACGAAGTCCGCCTCGGCCGCATCCGGGCGGCGGTGTGGCTGAACGACACGGACACCGGCCCGCGCTACAACGTCCAGATCAGCCGGCTCTACAAGGACAAGGCCGACAAGTGGAAGGACTCGACCAGCTTCGGCCGGGACGACCTGCCGCTCGTCGCCAAGGTGGCCGACCTGGCGATGGTCTGGATGTACGAACACCCGGCCGGGTCCGAGAAGTAACCCCGGAGGTGAACCGTGCCCCCTCCGAACCCGCTGCCGGTGCCCCTCGGGCAGACGGTGGCGACGCCCGCGGCGCTCGGCGTCCTGTCCCGGACCGAAATCGTCACCGCCCTCCGCCGGCACGCCGCCGGCGATTGGGGCGAAGTCGATGACGAGGACCGGGCGGCAAACGACCGTGCCTTGAAGTCCGGCGGGCGGCTCCTGTCGGTCTACCGCTCGGCGAACGGCGATCCCTTCTGGGTGATCACCGAGGCCGACCGCTCCGTCACGACCGTTCTCCTGCCCGATGACTACTGACGAGTTTTCCGAAAGGCCCGCCGCACCACCGGGCCTCCTTCACCAGCGGGCCGGGGAGCCATTTGAATCGTTCGGAAGCCATCGGGCGTCTTAACACACCGGGGGGCCGGGATTTATGGCAGAGGTAATGACACACAGCACCGCGGGAACTGAAGACCACCACGAAATGGACCTTGCGGCCGGTGACGCCGTGTTGCACGACTTGCGATACTCGCTCCAAATCATCATGTCTGCCGCGCGGCTCTTCGACTCGCCGTCCGTCGGAGACAACCCCATGCTCGTCCGGGCCATCCTGGAGAACGCGCTGGTGATGCAGGAGCGCCTCGCCGCCCTCTCGGCGGGGCTACCCCAATCGGGAGAACAGAGCTACGGCGGACGTGAACCGGGCTGAGAGTATGCCGCAGCGCAGCCGGTCCAGTGGCGCGAATTCGGCTCGTTGACGCTGCCGCATAAAGGACGTTATGGTGCAGCGAGTGGGGCGCTGACGCGAGGTGTCGTGACGGACGAGATTACGCAAGCCTACCGGGGGCAATCACTCAACTGCTGGTCCGGCTCCCTGCCGGCGATTGTGACGCACGCTGGCCCGAAAGCGTCTCGCCGGTTCGTTGAGTTCTTCACAGCCACGATCCGCAACCAGAACACACGGATGGCGTACGCCCGGGCCGTCGGAGCCTTCTTCGCCTGGTGCCGGGAGTACCGGCTCGAACTTATCGACATCGAGCCGATCCACGTCGCGGCCTACATCGAGCGGCATCCCGGGTCGCCGCCAACCGTCAAGCAACACCTCGCCGCTGTCAGAATGCTCTTCGACTGGCTCGTCACCGGCCAGGTGCTCGTAATGAACCCGGCCGCCTCCGTCCGCGGGCCGAGGCACGTCGTCAAGCGGGGCAAGACCCCGGTGCTCGACGCCGACCAGGCCCGCCGGCTCCTCGACTCCATCGACACGGCGAAGCTGTCCGGCCTCCGGGACCGGGCGCTCATCGCCGTCATGGTGTTCAGCTTCGCCCGGGTGTCGGCCGCCGTCTCGCTCCGGGCCGAGGACTACTACCAGGACGGCAAGCGGTGGTGGTTCCGGTTCCGGGAGAAGGGTGGGAAGCTCCACCAGGTTCCGGCCCACCACACGGCCGAGGCGTACCTCGACGCTTATCTCCTCGCCGCCGGGATCGGGCAGGATAAGAAGACCCCCCTCTTCCAGTCCGTCACCCGACACGGCCTCCTGTCCGGCGAGGGGATGACCCGGAACGACGCGCTGCGGATGGTGAAGCGGCGGGCGAAGGCGGCGGGCCTGCCGGAGACGACGTGCAACCACACGTTCCGGGCGACCGGGATCACGGCCTACCTGGGGAACGGCGGGACCATCGAGAACGCGCAGGCCATCGCCG